>CAKZHE010000099.1 GCA_936920195.1 uncultured cyanobacterium
CAAATTGCTCAAAAATTAACAAGGGGGTGCGATCGCTTTTTTTAAACCAATTTAGGGAATAGGGAACAGGGAATAGGTAATAGGGAATAGGGAACAGGGAACAGGGAACAAGGGAACAAGGGAACAAGGGAACAAGGGAACGGGAAATTGGGGAACGGGAAATTGGGGGGAGAGGGAATAGGAAATAGAGAACAGAGAATAGGGGATTGAATGTTTAATCCCCTATTGTCCGATTGATTTAAGGTTGGGTTTTATCAGCATGAAGCTGTTTTTTCAAGGTTTCCCATGCTGCCTTAGCTGCTTCGGCTAGACGAGTGCCAAGGGCTTCAATTTCAGAGGCGATCGCTTGCCAATTCTTTTCGGCTTCTTTCTGGACGGTGTGAAATGCCTCTTGCACTCGATCTTGGCGAATCAGTTGGTCTTGCTCAATGGTTTCCCGCGCTTGGCGAATGGCATTCAGATAAGCTTCGCGAGTAATATTTCCCGCTGATTGAATTTCTGATTGAGCGCGTTTTTTAATCGCATCAATTAAGGCTTTAGTTTCCCGTTTCACGTCATCAGTTTCCTCTGGTTGATCGTTTTCCACTACTACCTCAACTTTGGGGGTGACTTCTACGATTGCCGATGATTCCAAATTAGAGTTTTCTGTAGTCATTTTAACTGCTCCTGTATTTTGATGGTTTAGAAACTAGACAAAGAAGGGGAATTCGTTCCCGACAATTCCATTTCTACCTGCCGCAAGTTTTCGATGCGAGCAGCCACGGAAGGGTGCGTAGAGAATAAGTTGCTCAGAAACTGCCCCGAAAAAGAGTTGATAATTAATAGGGGCGCAAAAGCTGGATTGCCTGTCATAGGCATCTGTTTGGCACTGCTTTCTAATCTTTGCAATGCTCTGGCTAAGGCGCGGGGATTACCTGTTAGTTTAGCAGCCCCAGTATCGGCAGCAAACTCGCGGGTGCGGGAAATGGCCAACTGAATAACGGTGGCAGCAACAGGAGCCAAAATCATGGTTAGCAGTAAAACAAGGGGATTTGCCCCTTCGCCGTCATCGCGGGAGTTGCCAGTAAACCAGAAACTGTAACTCACCATTTGGGCGAGAAAATAAATGGTTCCGGCAATGGTAGCAGCAACGGCTTGGGTCAGGGTATCTCGATTGTAAACGTGGCTGAGTTCGTGGGCAATGACAGCTTCTAATTCATCCGGTGGCAGTAGGTTAATAATCCCTTCCGTTACTGCCACGGCAGCGTGTTCGGGATCTCTTCCGGTGGCGAAGGCATTGGCAGCAGGACTAGGCACGATATAAATGGCTGGTGTGGGGAGACTGGCTTTATTGCTCAGTTTTTTCACCATTTGATATAGTTCTGGAGCTTGACTAGGAGTAACAGGTTGCGCTCCGTAGGCGGCTAAGGCAATCTTGTCTGAATAGTACCAAGCTCCCAGGTTGGATACTGCGGCTAACAATAATCCAATGGTTGCGCCTCCCCAACCGCCAATCAGCCAATAGCTAGCGGTAATTAGCAGGGCGCTTAATAAACCTAGTAGTGCGACAGTTTTAATTTGGTTCACTCTACTTCACTCCTTTTTAAGCGATTAGGCTATTGCGATCGCTTTGTCATCGAACATTTCCTTTATTCTAGCGATCCTCTTTCCATCGCCTAGGGTGGGGAAGCACCCTATCCGGTACGGGTTAGCACACTGCCAATTTTCAGGAAAAATCTGGCTGAGAATGGATATTTGCTCAAAATCTCTTCTTTATCTGGTGGTTTTGAGGGGCGATTGTCCCGCCAGACGTTATAATACTGCTATCTAAATCACTGCCGTAGTATTTACAAAAGAGAAAATATATGGAAATTGAATTTGCTTTATCTAATTTCAAAGGGTTTAAGCAAACGGAGCCAATTCAATTAAAGCCTCTGACCGTCCTCTGCGGGATTAACAACTCTGGGAAAAGTTCAATTCTTCAGAGTTTATTATTGATGAAACAATCATGCGTCGATGAGATTCAAACAAGCATTGATATGCCACCGCCACTAATTTTTAATGGCAATTATGTTAATCTAGGCGAATGGAATGATGCAATTTATAAACATTTGGCATCAGAAAAAATGGGGTTTAATTGGAGATTAAAAAGAAAGATCGAAGCATTGCCATTTATTGAATCAAAACCTCAAGAAATCGAAGTTGAAATAGACGTAAAAATTGAATTAGATAAAAATCTTGAGAATTCCCTAGCAATCAGTAATTTTATTTTCAGAGATTCCCAAGAAAATTTTCTATTTGAGCTTATTAGGTGTGGCGAACATAATATATACAATTTCAAGCTGGAGAGAATTTATGTTCGAGAATTGTTGATGCAGTTAGCACAATATTATTTTGAATTTTATCGATACCAATCTTCCAATGAAATATTTAGTGCAAACAACATTAATAACATTAATAAAATACATGAAACAATAGATATTTTTAATCAAGACAAATTACTGAAAGATATGATTGTAGACGAATTTATTTTTAAGAATCTAAAAGTTGAATTTATAGGAATTTTTCCGCGCATATTAAGTGGTGATAATATTGCAACACAAAATAAAAATTTTCTCAATGAAATTAAAGAAAAGTTTAAAGGATTAGACTTACTAGAAGATTTTATAGCTATTATTATTAATAGTTTAGATGCCAATGACGATAAAAATATTATTGATGCTGCAAAAAAAATATTTCCAGCTAATATTGCTATCAACTATTTCTATATGTCTATGGTCAAATTTTTTAGAAATTTTTGGTCTAGATTGAGATATTTAGGTCCTATACGCGAAGCCCCAAAACGCTTTTATTTATTTGACAATCCTAGAAATGTCAATATTGGTATTCGCGGGGAAAATACCCCATTAATTTTGGCTGTTGAACAAAATCATAAAATACCTCAATACTATCGATGTATTTATGAAGCAAAACGGATCAAAGAATACGAACTAATCGAATCCGATCTCATGTTGACAGCAGTCAACTGGTGGGTATCTGAATGTATGCAGTTGCCTGAAATAAAATCTGTTGGAAATTTTAAAGGAGCTATTAATCAAGTTCAGTTGGAATCTTCAGGCATACCAGTATATCTTCCAGATGTCGGTTTTGGAGTTAGCCAAATCCTGCCAATTATAGTAGAATGTTTGCGATCGCCAGCAGGAGAAACCATCATCCTAGAGCAACCAGAAATACACTTGCATCCTTCTTTACAATCAAAGCTGGCTGATTTTTTAATCTGCATGGCGAAGTCTGGCAAAAATTTAGTAGTAGAAACCCACAGCGAACATTTAATTAATCGACTTTGTTTGCGAATTGCCCAGGAAGAATCAAATGCTATCAAAGATCTGACCAACATTCTTTTTGTCAGTTTCGACAAAGATCGGGAATGTTCGACGATTACACCAATAGTAATCAATGATTTTGGAGAAATTGAAAATTGGCCTGTGGGTTTCTTTGACGAAAATGATTCGAGAGAATTGATCGCGGCAACTTTGAAAAAACGGAGAAATCATTCTAGCAAATGAGAAAGTATATTGATCCGGTATATTTAGTCGTCAATGAACAGGCATGGATAAATAGATCCTATGCGGAAATATTTGAATCTTTAAATGAAATCCTCAATCGTATAGAAGATGTTGAAAGAGAGACGAATACTTTAAATAAGATTGTCAGGTTTAAGATGAGTGGAGAGTTACAGTCTAAGATTTATTCTCATAATCCTTGGCTCAACAATCCTGAAATTCCAGAATTCTATGTGAGGTTATTTCAGCGAGATATTTTTCCAAACTTATTCCGAAGAATTGATTTCTGCCCAAATGCGGATTTGTGTACTTACATTGAAGCAAGGGATCAGATTTGGAATTTTAGCAATAGCTTAGTACCAGAAGATGTTTTAACCGATTGGTCCGATCTTATTGGTGGATGTTTGTCTTGTAGCGCTGAAGATTCGTTATGTGTAATTAGTCCGGTTTGCCATCCAACAATTATAGACGATCAAAGTGGTTTGTCACTGGATCGTTTTCGTGTCACCCATGAGGTAGATGAATTGTTTGATATACAAGATTTTTTGTCTGCAAGTATTTTTAGAGATAATTATTACGCAAAGGCAATTAAAGCGGCAGTCCAAATTCACTATCATCAAAAAGTTATTTGTGGGCTTTGGAGAGGTGGATTGCAACCTCAAGATTACGAATTTAATGATTCCTTCTGGCAAACTATAAAAAGAGCTAAATTTATAGAAGAAGATCGTGTTTATAAAGAAAAGTTTATCAATTCTATAACTCAAGTTGTTTACAATTTAGATGGGCTAAACATCGGCACGCACGTTTATCAAGGAGAAAAAATTAGGGTTAATAATAAAAAATATCCTAAATATAGTGTTGATGTGTTTAAAATGGGTCAAGGAACTAGGGATAATAGATGTTCCAGAATATTTTATTGTAAGATTGAAAATAAAATTCATTTTTATGAGTTTGATCCAGATCGTCATGCAGGCGAATAACGATAAATGATTAGTGGAATATGATCAGGACTTACGCAAGGACTTATTGTCATCCTGAGCGAAACGCAGTGTAGCGAAGGATCTCGGAGATTCTTCACTTCGCTATCGCTCCGTTCAGAATGACAGAATCTGGTTAAAATGCGTAAGTCCTGCTAAGTATAGATTTTGCGCGATCGCCGTTATTTTGGGGAGAGGATCGACCGCCGTTGCCGATGCGGATTACCGAATTCTCTGTTGCCACCAGGTGAGCAGTTTTGGCGGCAGCCGTTGTTTCAGTTGGGTTTTCCAGGATTGGAGTTGGGCAATCTGGCGGTTGCGGTTAATGGTGGTTTCGAGGGCTTTTACCCAGGAATCTTGAATTTTAGCAGCTTTGGCGGCGGCAAGAATCGGGTCAAGTTCGGTAAGTTGGTCTTCTTTAATCCCCCGAAGGGCTAAAATCTGGGCATCGGTAATATCTTGGGGAAAGCAGGCTGGTAAAGGGATACCCTGGAGGCGAAAACCCAGAATTGTCCGGACGCATTTTTCACATTTACCACAATTACTGTCTTGGCGAAGCTCTGCGAGCGCGCTAGCGCTATCGCCTTCCCAGCAAACTCGGAGATTTTCTAACGCTTCCGGCCATTGAGCAAGTTCTCGGATTTTATCCAGACGATCGAATCCGGCGGCATCGTGAATAATTTCAAAGTTATGGCTAGATAATAAAGGATCGGTAATGGGATTGGAACCGTAGGGGATTAATAAGGCCGAATAAATTGCCGAACTCCCAATTAATCCGGTTCGATAGCCCCCCTGTAATAGCATCATACTAGAGGCGATCGCTGTCCCAAAGGCATCTTCCCAATTCACCGGAAGTTGGCGAAAGTTGGTTTTCATCAAGATCAGTTCTACCCCTAAACTGGCAAGCATGGTTTTGGACTTGGCAGCGGCGGCGGCAAATACTGCGGGTTTTTCTAGGGGAATATCAAATCCGCCTACCATTAACCCCGCATCAATAGGGCGTTTTAATCTGCCATTATTCCCCGTTTGGTGTTGCCAGACGGTAAAACAACTATCAACGCCACCGGAAAAGGCGGCAATTGTGGCGTTGGATGAATTAATTGGTAATTCTGCTTCAACTTCGGCGGCGATGTCAATCAATTGGTAAAGTTGGGGATGCCAGCAATGCCAAGCAATTTGAAATTCAGTTAAATTTCGTAGCAAGGAAGGGGAAACTGCTCCCCGAACTGCTAAATTTACTCTTTGTTTCATGGCAAAGAGGATGATGGCGACCACAAAAGGATCGCAATTGGGGCTTAAAAGGCGATTGTACTCTTCTGGGACGCTATACCATAGGTTAAACCGCGACTGATTGGGCAATTCAATCGTAGCGCTGAGGGTAATATTCCCATGCGCTAAAATTGGTTCTTCTTGCCAAAGATGAATTTGTTCGATCACGCTGCCGAATTAAAGATCCCATATCATGTCTCACGATTCTACTCTAATGTCTAATATTTCTGGTTTAAGCGGGTTTCGCCAAGCTGTGCAAGCTGGGGAATTTTTAATTACAGCTGAAGTAGCTCCGCCGAAGGGTGGCAATCCAGCGGAAATGCTTCAAATGGCGCAATTGCTGAAGGGCAGAGTTCACGCTGTTAATATTACTGATGGTAGTCGAGCAGTGCTGCGGATGTGTCCCTTGGCAGCGGCAATTATTTTATTACAACAGGGGATTGAACCAATTTGTCAAATGGCTTGTCGCGATCGCAATCGGATTGGTTTACAAGCGGATTTGATGGGAGCGCAAGCTTTGGGGATTCGGAATATTCTCGCTTTAACTGGCGATCCTGTCAAGGCGGGGGATCATCCCCAAGCCAAACCTGTTTTCGATCTGGAAGCCATCCGGCTGTTACAATTAATTCGGAAGATGAATAATGGGTTGGATAGTAACGATCGTCCTTTGACTGATGGGGCAACAAGTTTGTTTGCGGGAGCGGCTGTAGATCCTCAATCTGCTAGTTGGTCTGGGTTACAAAGTCGGTTTGAAAAAAAGTTAGCAGCAGGGGCAGAATTTTTCCAAAGTCAATTAATCTCCGATTTTGATTTGTTGGCAAAGTTTATGCAGGAAATTGCAGCGGGTTGTAATAAACCTATTTTGGCAGGGGTGTTTTTATTAAAGTCGGCTAAAAATGCTAAATTTGTGAATCGTTGCGTACCGGGAGTGACTATTCCCGATCGTATTATTAACCGTTTAGAAAAGGCCAAAGATCCCTTACAGGAAGGGGTAGCGATCGCCTCTGAACAAGTTAAATTGGCCCGGGAACTTTGTCAAGGGGTTCACCTGATGGCGGTGAAGCGAGAAGACTTGATTCCCCAAATTCTCGATTTAGCAGGGATTTCTCCTTTAGCTAATAGGTGAAATTCCAATACAAGAACGCAAAAGTTCGTAAGTTCGTAGTTGGGCTTCAGCCCTAATCCGGAGAGGGCTAAAGCCCAACTACGAACTTAGTTAACTGAACTGTATTGGGTGAAATTCAAGTTTTCAGCAAGTTGAGAATTTCCAAGGCAGCGCGATCGCATACTCCCGGCTCTCCTAATAATTCTCGCATTTCTTGATAATCTGTCAAGGTTTTTTGACGACGTTCCTGATTAAACAGCAATTCTAAGGAAGTTGCCACAATGTTTTCGGCAGTGACAGCTTCCTGTTGTAGTTCTGGGACAATTGCTTTCATATTCACCAAGTTGACTGGCGACATAAACGGAATGGCTAATTTCAACAGACGACGACCAATCCAAGCGGTAATTGAATTGAGGCGATAAATCACTAATTGCGGCACATTTAACAGGGCTAATTCTAAGTTGACAGTACCAGATTTAGTAATTGCGAGATCGGCGGCAGCTAAGACTTCTTGGGTTTGACTAAAGACTAAGGTGGCGCGTAAATTGTAATCTTTGATTGCCTGTTCAATGATGGGGCGAAAAGCTTCTAAAGAGAGGGGAATAAAAAACCGAACTTGGGGGATTTGGGCTTGCAATTGTTGGGCAGCGGCGCAGATAACTGGTAAGAGATATTTTAGCTCCTGGGTGCGCGAGGCGGGGATGAGAGCGATCGCAATTTCATCGGAGGCGATCGCGAGCATTTTCCTCGCTTCTTCCCGTTTAGGGGCATTCTGCATCCGATCGATTAATGGATGTCCTACCCAAGTCACAGATGCGCCTTTTTTGGCAAAATAGCGAGCTTCTTCCGGGAAAATTGCTAAGATCCGATCGGTCATCCCCTTAATTAAATTCGTATTGCGCTCGTTGACTGACCATACCCATTCCTGGGGCGCAATATAATATACCACGGGAACATTTAAACCGCTGCGGCGCAGATAGCTCCCTACCCCCAAATTCGGTCCCATATAATCAATTAGGATGGCTAAATCTGGGGGGTGTTTTTCCAGATATTTTTTGGCTTGTCGTTGTAACTGGAGGGTGGGAATAAAGTAGGGCAAAGATTCAATAATTCCCACTGAACCAACGGCGCTGGTATCACCTAAAAGAGTTGCTCCAGCTTTCGCCATACGCTGTCCACCCAAAGCGACAATTTCCAATTCCCAATCTAGATTTGCTGCCTGTCGGTGCAGAGCGGCAATCAACAGTGAGCCTTGTAAATCGCCAGATACTTCGCCTGTGCTAATAAAAATCTTTTTGGATGAATTTTGAGCCATGTTAGCAATAAAAAATGAATTACGAATCTTGTAGGGGCGGGTTTGGGGATGAATTTTGATTTTTACCAATAACCTTAATGAACCCGCCCCTCCTTGCGCTTGGATTTGCTCTCCATTATTTCATATTTTGAGAGTTTTTTTAACGCAAAGGACGCAAAGGGGGCGCAAAGTTCGCAAAGGATGGAATGCGAGATTCAGTAGTTACTATACGCCAAAGTTTGTAGTTGGGCTTGAGCCACCCGGATTAGGGCTGAAGCCCAACTACAAACTTACTTTTATTTGCGCTCCATTTCTTAAGGATTAGCATTGTTTTTGCTCGCTCGCTCAACTAGCCAATATAGGAGATAGCTAAAGGAAGCGGCGCTAAAGGAAATTAAAGCAATAATAGCATCGCGGGGTAAAATTCCATCTAGCCAACTGGCTTGAATTTTGGTTACGGGGAATTTTGGATCTAAACCGATTTGCAAGCTTTTAGTTTGGCCTGCCAAGCGGACTTTGATGCCGGATGTTTTAGGATCTGATGATGGGGCTAGATCGATATAGTGGAGAAACTGTACTCCGGGAGGTTCCGCTTCTAGGGATTGATTAGTTTGCAAGGATTTTTCTTGTTCTGCCATTCGCACTTTGCCTTCGATAATGGTAGAAATTCGCAAATTGTCAGTAACTTTTTCGGCTTCATCTACGCGGGAGAATTCGACGTTTTTAACTGCTAATTCACCGCGAAACCAAGAGCGATGTTTATTTTTAGTGAAGGGAAGAGTAGTTAGATAAAAGTGATTTAGTTCAGTAATATCAAGTTCAAATTGCGGGTTGTTTGGTGTTAAAATAAACTTTATTTCTGTGGTGGTTTTTTTCTGCCCATATTTCATAGTTTGAGAGTTGTTTTTTTAACGCAAAGGACGCAAAGGGGGCGCAAAGTTCGCTCAGGAGGTTATTGCAGCCAGTTGGGATCGTGGTAAAAAATTATGCTGTCTTCAATGGGTTCATTTGACTCATTTCTAGATTCAATATCAGCAATGTAATGTAATTCGTATTCTCCAGCAGGGGAGTTGCTGCCATCCCAAGTAAAGTTAATTATACTACTAGGTAAACTAGAAATGGAGGGTCGATAAATTACTTGGCCATTGCGCTTAATTTCGCAGCGTTGAAACCTGGCACGGCTAGGAGCGAAAAAGGTAAATTTGTATTCTCCAGATGGTTGTCCAAGAATTACTGGTGCGTAGACTAATTGTGAGTCAATACGATAGGTAGCTAAAGAAGTTAAACTATTAGGTGTTATGCCCATTTTTCTGAAATAGGAAGCATCTAGATTTAGGAGAAATTTAGAGTTTTGAGTTACTAAACGTGGGTTGAATAAAGAATATTGATTGCGGCGAGATTCTATCCTCAATTCTGGGAGGTTGCCGTCATTGAGAATAGGTACTCGAAAAGTTAGAGAATCGCCATATTCACCAATGTTACCAGTGGTGAGGGAAATCAGATCTAGACTATTGAGACTAAGGGTGTGTGTAGGGTTTCAGATAAAGTGAGATCCCATTTTATATAAAATGAGATTTCTTTCATATAAAATGAGACGGCACGCATACTACAAGTAATACAAAGGGGGTTCGCCGAGTTGTAATCTTTGTAGCACAGGCCGCTCGGACAGTCCGAAGATGATTGAGGCCAATAGGTATTATTAGTTCAAGTTATGGGTTATGGCTACGGATATTGAGTAAAGCTGGTTTTATTCGATTAGAAATTTGTATTGAAATTTGAATTTATTGCTGAAGGATAAAAATTTAGAAAGGAACCCTATGTTTAGCAGTGTCACGGTAGGACTAAACTATGCGTTCCCCGATTTGTTGGTTTGGTGGTAAAGGCAATATGGTGGCTAAGTTGCTGCCGCTGATTCCCCGTCATCATATTTATGCGGAGGTTTTTGGTGGTGGGGCTTCTTTGATGATGGCAAAACAGCCTAGCAATGTTGAGGTTTACAATGATATCGATTTAAGGCTGACTAATTTGTTTCGAGTTTTGAGATGTCAAGAACAGTTCGAGGAATTTAATCGGCTGGCAAATTTAACGGCTTTTTCCAGAGAAGAGTTTCGCGATGCCAAGGCTCGGTTAAAGGAGGGTAATTCTGTAGAACAGGCTTGGCGTTTTTTTGTTACAGCGAGACAATCCTTTGCTGGTAATTTAAGTGCTTGGGGATATGGGGTGACTTCTTCTGCACGAGGAATGGCTGGACAATCAAGCAAGTGGCTTTCGACGCTGGAAATGTTGCCAGAAATTCATGCAAGGCTGATGAGAACTCAGATTGAGTGTGATGATTGGCGGAAGGTTTTAAGGCGATATGATACACCAGAAACTTTGTTTTATTTAGACCCTCCCTATGTGCCAGTTACTCGGCGCAGTGGTAATTATCAACATGAATTGACTGAGTTGGATCATGTGGAGTTGGTTGAACATTGCTTGACTTTGGAAGGGAGAGTTTTATTGAGTGGCTATCCTAGCGAAGTTTACAAGCCTTTAGAAGCGTCTGGATGGAAAAGTTTGCGGTGGGAAACTGTTTGTCATGCGGCGGGAAGAACCAGACTGACAGGCATGAAGGGCAAAGGTAGTGCCAAGAAAAAACAGCCTCGAATTGAGGCTGTCTGGATGAATTATAGTTTGGACAGGTGAATATCTGTGTCAAAATAAATCGGTGATTTGACTGGGGAAATTCCAATCTTGCAACTTGGCAAGGAGTTCGGCTTTTTCTGCTGACGTAAAAATCGGCAGCATTTTCCCCATGTAAAAAGCAAGGCTGTTGAGACTGTGAGTTGAGGAAATAACTAGAGCAATGCCTGTCCAAGCTAGGTTGATAGCGCTATCATTTTCGGCAGCGGTATATGCTTTTCGAGCGATACTATTGGCAGGATTTTGAAGATAGGCGAGCATTGCTTGCCAATTTGGGGGAGTTGGGCGTATTAATGCGGGTGGTTCTTCCCACGTGCAGGTGGTGGTGTTCCAATAAGCTGTAGTTGATGGCTTGGGAGGTTTTTGTTTTAGTTTGTTATCTTGCCAGTAAATTTCTTCGGCCTCCAAGTCAGATTGATACCAACCATTAAAACCATTAGGTGGCTCGTTGATATTGCTATCTGAGATGGCTGCAACTTCCGATCCAAGGAATGCGTAAAACATAATTAAAACACTGGTAAAAAGGTTCTTTCTAAGAGCAAACCAACGCCCCCCGTTCCTCCTGGAGCATTGCCGCCTGTGCCACCTATGCCGCCAAAGCCAGCCCCAGCAGCTCCACCAAGTGGAGGAGGGCTAGAGGAAGGATTATTGTCTGCTCCTGGGCTTCCGCCTGAAAGGATGAAGTTTGCGCTGTTTTTCGTGATAGTAGGGGCAATGAGGACAATCACCCCGCCGCCACCACCACCACCACCCCTTGCACCGGAAGTTGGGTGTGTAGAAATGCCTGGAGCGCCATTTCCTCCTAAAACAGATAAAGTAGCAGTTGAAGCGAATGTAATTTTTTTTGATTTCAGGATGATGCTGCCGCCACTACCACCACCTCCGCCAGAAAGCGCAACTGCTGATGACAGCACATCTCCAATTACTCCTGAGCCACCAATAGCAGTAATTTGCCCATTAATTGTGATGCTTCGGCTAGCTTCAATGATGATTGCTCCACCACCGTCGCCGCCTTTAGAGCTTGTGCAAAATATATAAGATACCCCCTCTACCGCGCCCTCAGATCCACTGCTACCAGATGAAGAAACCCTGTAGTTATATGTTGTCCCTGGCGAACTACCGGAACTTGCTCCAATGCCAATTCCGGTTGCAAATCCACCAGAACCATATATAGTTCTGGTGTTTCCTCCGATACCTTTAAAAGATTGAGTAACAATAATTGAACCGTTGATTACAGCATCTGTGCAATAGACAGTAACGAATTTATCAACAGTTAGAACGCCAGTGGCTTCGATTGTGAAGTTCCGAAATAAATATTCTCCTAAACTAAATGTGGCGTTGCCTGAAAGAACAAAATCAGTAGTGCTAAATCCACCTAGGATTTTGACTGTTTCTGCTCTGGGGAATAGCTGATAAGGTGTTCGCAGATCTACAACACCAGTTACGGTTCCAGCAACTGTGGTGACGAGAGCCAAAGGAATTGTCATTGGTGGCGGATCGGTTGATACTGCTACTGTGCCATTTTCCTGGACATAAACTGTACTGGTGGCATTGTTTGGAACAGCAATTGTGCTGGGGGCGATAGTGGCGATCGCGCCATCAGGTAATTTGATGGCTCCGCCAGCATAGGCGACGCTTAACCCCGTTCCTGGCGAGACTTTTAGGGCATCGCGAAAGGCTTCCCATTCGGGGAGAATGTTGCCGGAGGCACGACTAAGGCTGTTATTGGTTAGTTGCCAATTTTCATCAGGATTGATTAAATTGTCTGTGGCTGGGTTTTTGGTAAAGGTAGGATTTTGAGCCGCATTGAACCAAGCGGCATCGGTATCGTCGCCATTAACCCAAACTTTTTTGTTATTGATGCCTGCCATTATTCACACACTACGAATAAGAGAACAACGTAAAATTTTCCCGCAGTCAGGTTATTAGTTGGGGCTGCGCCAGACAAAACAATTTTTACTTGCGGGCTAGTAGCGGTTGTTTTGACGGCGGTAGTAGCTCCGACTGGAATTAGAGCTAATTTGCTATTGGCGGTAAAAGTGGTGGCTGTGGCGGCGGCGCGTAAGTCGTTATTTGAATTTATCCCGATACTTAACGTTGGGGAACTGCCAGAAGCAACCGCTGTAATAACATCTACAAATCCGCCAATAATTACCGCATTTTGGGGAATGCTGCCCCCTACAGGGGTAAGGTTGATGGTTGTGCCTGCAATTCCCCCATTGACTGAAAAGTTGTAGAGAAATCGGCAGGAACGGAGGAAAAAATAGTTGACATTCAATGAGGATTGAACGCTGGTTACTAAGTTTTCAACAAATTCTTTTGATGCTGCATGATTGTTTTGAGTTGGGGTAGGGACTTGCGGGGGTGATGAAAAAATTGCATTATTCGGAGATACTACATTGTTGGTTCTGGCTAGCTGCTCAATAATATCTCTGATTGCGCCGCGAGAAGGTGCATCAGTTTGATTTGCCCAGGTATTAGAGTCGTAAGCAGTATTATTGCCTGCGGTTCCTGTGCCGTTAGCGCCTCTGGTAGCCAAAGGAATCCAGTAGGTTGAATTTATGGCTGGGGTATGCCCAACGTGGGCATCTGGGTAAGTTGATAGCCAACTGCCACCGTCTTCAGTTACCCAGTTACCTTTGGCATAGTAGGTAGTGGCTGAATAAGCTCCTTTATAATTAAAAACTCCTTCGACTAGGGATTGTAATAATCGGGCATCAGATACGAGCAATTCAGCTATTTGTCTTGCCCCGCTGGGGAGGCGATCGCGCGAAATTCCCGTAGGAACTAATTCCGAAAATTCTACTTGCGATTTGGTGGGGACGATGGCATCAAATTGTTGCAAGCTGACATCGGTATCGGTCAGGACGCGATCTAAAACTATGGAGTCAACGGAATGAATCGCTCCGGTGTAATATTCGGTATCTGTATGCAGGTGGGTTGGTCCAAAGTAAGCCTCGCCGCTGCGGAAAAAATAATCTATTCTCTGCTCGGTTTGGCAAAAATGGAAGTTGGTTGAAATCCCTTCGACATCGGTAGAAGGAATGCTGATATTGATTACTCCATTGGTGATAGTAAAGGTTTTGGGAACTTCTAGGAAAATACTATCTGGGGCAGTAGAGAGATCGACTAGCGGGGCAGATAAGGTAACTGTTAGTTTGCCGCTGAGAGGTTGCCCAGCGGAATCTTTAATAGTTCCCACCAAGTTAATAATAATACTCATAATTTAAATAGTGGCTCTCCTATTTTTGAAAATCCAATATAAAACCGCTTGTAAACAACTTGCCCCAAACTATAAACGGGAGCGTATAGTTTGACTAATCGCTCGGTTAAAATCCATTTGCCCTCAACTCGCCGATATTCTAAGGGCATTAAAATCCAAAACCTGAAGGGTTCGCCGCCTAAAGGTTCGCCAACTTTAGAAATACCGACTAAGAAAGCACCAAAATAATACAATCTGGCATTAATTTCAAAAATACTAAATAGAAATTCAATAACTGCTCTAGTTCCTTTGTTTTCCCAGATCCAAAAGTTGTTTTTGATTAAAGTTCGCTTGGTGCTGTCGCTCCAAGTCGTATCCCAATATTCGCGGGTAAATCCGTAGTGTTGAGCCAGCCAGTCTAAGGCATCTGGTTGGCAGGTTTCAGGGTTAATGAAGTTGGGGTAAACGTTTTGGACTTTTTCTCTTAAAGTTACTAGAAAGTTATCTAGGGGCAGGGTTAAAGCGTGGCAAATGGGATTGCCTTGATATTGTTCTGATTCTTCTGGCAATCGGCGATAAATTGGTCGGCCTTCGTCCCAAGCGCTCATTAGTCTAAATCTCCTCCACCACCAAAGTCAAATTCATAGGCTATTGAGATTTGTTCATCTACTAATTTGATATGCAAACCTAATAAGTAAGCAGCGGTATATTTTTGAGGCAGGGGAATATTGGCATAGCTAACGGTTACTTCGGTGTTGTTGGTGACTAGGGAGCTAACACTTTGGATGTACTCAACCCCTGATTGCCGAACAATATTTTCTAATTCTTTGAGAATGATTGTTTGACCTAGAGGGAGGTTGCCGGGGAGTAAATATTGCTGCAAGTTTTGATAAATTTGGGTAGCAACTGTTTGGGGGTTGCTGCCGGGAATGAGGGCGGCGATCGCGCTCAGTTCCAAGGGATACAAATCTACTGGGCTGCAATAGATGTTGTGCAGTCCAACTGGGGACTGTTTGACCATTTCTAGCCGCAAATCATTTAACTGGGTGGGAGATGGTTCTGTGCCGTCTGGATTGAGGCAAAAAACATGGGCTGTGCCATATTTAACTGAGACTTTATCGGCATCTAGGTTGCCAAAACAGACGGCGATCGCTCCTTCTCCCAACCGTTCCATTGCGAACTGTTCGTAGTCATCTGCCGATATTAAAACTTCGCGCCGCCGCATCTTTTGGAAGCCTCTTGCCCTGGCTTCCTCCATTGTTTCCTCGTCCAATCCGCCGCTGGCAGGTTCCAGGTTGGTGACTCCGACCAGGAAGGAACGGGCTACTGATAGGTTGGTGATGGAGTAGGGTGGCACGTTATGGGAGCTACCCATTGCGACGGCAGTGGCTTTCACTGTGCCGCTGTAGCTGCCAGCGGGGATAATTAAGTCTTCATCAGTGAGGAATTCGTGACCTGCGGTATCGGAGATCAAATAATTTTTAAAAAGTACAAAGGGATTGGCAATGGGCGTAATGGAAAATATGACGGTGACTTCGGCTTTTTTGCCCAATCGTCTCTGAATGCCTGCGATTCTGAGAAAGTCTATGCCTGCGGCGTTTAAGGAGTTGGAAGCATACCACAATAACTCCAGCATCCCCCAAATGTAACCTTGGGCGATCGCGCTGATGGGCGAGTGGTCGCTGAAATCGTTTAAAGTGCCGTTGCTAGCGGTGTAGATGGCATCGTAAATGTAGCTTTCTAGTTGGCTGGCATCGGTGGGGTAGATTGGGGGAGAGGATAGGGGTTCAAAGATAGTTGCTGGCATACCGCTAGGGTTCCCTACCAGGTTAGTTTCAAATTAATCGCCCATTCAAATTGATTCAGGGTGTATTGAACTGTAATTAAGAAATCGCCACTTTCGGCGATCGCGCCTCCTACTTTCCAGGCTTCCGGTTCTGCTACTTGTTCGTCCAAGGCGATTTGCAGGCGAATGGGAATAGTGGCGGTTTCCTGTACTGAGTCAAAAATGAAGTCCGGACAGCCATATTCCTGCCTCATTACCCGTTCGCCCGGTCTAGTTTCCAAAACTGAATAAATATGTTCTTGGACTAATTCAGGATCTTCTGATAGCTTCAGAGAGCCGTTAAAGGCTTGCAATGGATAAGAAATGCCTCGAAGTGTTGTCATTTTAAATCATCTGAACTTTGGTGATTCCTATTAAATAGCCAGAGCTACTGGCATTTTTTCCAGTTATTTTCAATCTTAAAATTATTACTCCTGATGTGGGGATGTTAATTGCTAGAGTTTTGGTAACATTATAAACCTGAGTAGCGCTGTACCAGTCAATTGTTCCTAGAGAAGTGTTCCCTAAATAAACAGTAATAATTCCATAGTTGCTGGCAGTTATGCCTAGTAGATTCAAGTTCCAGTTGCCAGCTTTGGCAGTGAGATTAATTTGAAATTCATCGTTTAAATTGGCTGGGTTGTTGCGCCAATAGGAGCCGCCAGCTTGGTTTGTATTATAAACAGTTACCCAGGTGCCAGAACTTGCCTGGAAGTTGTCGGCAGTAAAACTTGGGGTCAGGGGAATGGCAGGAGCGCCTGCGCTAACGCCATAAGGATTGAGCATAAGAGTTTGCCCCATATTATCCATCGTGCCGATGACGGCGACGGATTTGCCTCCTATCTGAAAGTCGGTGGCGTTGCTGATATTAACTGTTTTGCCACCAGCGTCCATCTGCAATCCTCCGCTGGCAGATAGCTGAATAAAGGCGCTTTCCTGCTCAATTTTGATTGATTCCGAACTGATGCTAATACTTACATTAGCGCATTTAATTTCTATTTTTTGTCCTGCTTTTAAGGTATATTCGCTACCAATATCTTCGGTTTTGCTAACTCCAATCTCCTCTACTTTGCTGCCAGCGATCGCTTGGGCTGAATCTCCTAGGATCGTTAGCTTTTCGTTTCCAGGCGACTCTTTGGTGATGTCATTGATAGGGTCGCTTTGGGATGCGTCGGCAGGATTTTGGGCATTGAACAAGATGCCGAAATAGCAGGCTAGATGGGGGTCGCCATCAAGGTAAGCAAAAATTATTGTCGCCCCCAGGGGCGGCACTCGCGGGTCTTCGCCGGGGCTGAAAATAATTCGCTCTGCCCAGTCTGTTTCGGTTTGGCCTGCCTTATTTTTGGGCGCAATTTTGATGCGCCGCCTACTTTGCGGGTCTTCGTTATTGGTACAGATGCCGATTTGCAAACCATAGGAGCGATCGCGCATCTCATTCAAGTGAGGGGCGTTGCGCGAAAGGTTTGCTAAATAAGAGATCCAATCTTGCATAATGTTAATATTTGTCGCACGTGGCGTTGTATCGGTGGATTGGCAGACCCATTTTCAAAACGTCCATACCGACTTGACTCAGCAAAACAACTTGTCCGTTTTTGAGAAGTCGTAGATGCAGATGCGGACCGCTGCTCATACCTGTGGTTCCGCACTTGGCAACGGCTTGACCTTGTTTAGCTGGCTGTCCATCCTGAACTAGGAAGCCTCCGGGCATAATGTGCATAAAGGTGGTTTCATACCCGTCTGCGTGCGTCATGATCAGCATATTCCCAGCGCCGCCAGCGTTTGGGCAAACTTTGCAGATGGCATCTGCCATTGCGACCATTGGCGTGCCTTGGGGGGCAGTGATATCAAGGATCTTGTGCATATAGCCAGCAGCGCGACCTGCTCTAGTTCCGTAGCCGTCGCCGATGGTGGTCGCTCCCTTGGGAATAGGAAAGATAAAGCCTCCCGGTTTGAGGTTGCTGGTTTCCAGGTTTCCGCTGCCTGTGGGGAATTGCGTGACTCCCGTGCTGGTGTTGCTGCTGCTAGTTTCAGGTTTGGCAGCTTGGGGCGTGTAAAATTGCAGACTGGTTTTACCGCCGGAATGCTTGACCGAAGAGACTCGCCATTCCCGATCGAAGGGTTCGGGAAAAATATCACCGGACAGAGCGATGATAGAACCAGGAACGATTAGCAGAGTCTCAGGGGTGGTAATCAGAGTTGCACTGCTTTCATAGCCCTTAACTCGCCGGGATTCATCAATCAGGGCTTTAGCTTCAGCTTTCCCGTCGGCAATATCAATCGCTCCGATTTCTTGGGCTGGCAGCATGGTTATGGGATCAAGATTGCCACTGGCAACAGCGTCTTTAAAGGATGTTGTTGCTGATTGTTTGAGAAAAAAATCTGATAATTTTTTAGCTAAATCTTTACTCGGCGGTAAGGTATCAACTTTGGGCGGTATTTTCTTTTTGCCACCTTCAATGGTAGTAGTAACTTTTGTCCCTTGCAGCGACTCTTCTTTGACTATTCTGCGGGTGACAGTGCTGGCTTTTTCTCCTGTGGTTTGGACGACGCTGGTAATAGTGGTAATCAATTTATCTTTATACCAGCGTCTTTCGCTGGTTTTAGAGACTGTTTTCTCATTTTGCCCTTGACTGGATTCTCTGACATCGGGCGGATCTTTTTCAACGAAATAATCGCCTTTATTCTCAATAGTTTTAGTGGCGGGTTGAGGGATGGGCGAACCAGCGACAGGGGGGATAGCAGCACCGCTAATCCCGCTGGTACTACCTGTTTTATTCTCGTTTTTGGCGGCGATGCTGCCGCTAGCAAGGTCGATTTGAGCTTTGCTATCGCTTGTCCCCTGGCTTGGACTGGAAACTGGTGTTGCTGGGGGCTGAGAGCGATCGCCCCTAGCCTTATCATCGAATTGGGCTTCAATTAGAAAATCCGCAGTAACTACAAAGCCTGTAAATTTAGGACGGAGAGGCTTAATAATTAGCTTATTGCCGCTATCTTGCAGCACAAATCCAATGGAACGACAGCAGCGGCGCAACAGTTCATAAGCGGTGATCCCGTCTTGACTGAGAAAGGCATATTTCGGGCCGCTGCCCTCCATTTCTAGGACAAGATTAAATTGGCGACAAACCATTTGGGCTAGCTGGCGCAATGTAATATCTTTGTAAGCAGAATTTTCGGTTTTTCTGGTGAGCAACCACCTAATTGATTGTCCTTGAAAAGTTGTTTTATCGCCGCCGCCCTTTTTGGAACTGGTGCTGACATGAATGAAGTGAAAGGCTTGCAATTGGTCTGGCTCAAAGCCAGTCTCAATAATAATTTCTGTACCTTTTTCTGTTACTTCAGTTTGCTTAGGAACTTCTTGGACGACGGGAGGAGATGGCGGCGGTGCGGTAGGCTGCATCGTCATTTTGCCCTCAGTCGTGTAAAAACGCAGCCGTTCTTCGTAATATTGTTTGGCTTGGGCGACTGTGGCAAAGGGTCCTTTCTTGACACCACCACCGCTATACACACCTTGGGGTCCAATGCGATAGGGTGGCAAGCTTTCCCATTCTAAGGCGGCACGAAAAATAGCTTCCTCAATGTTGGTATTTCGACTAACTAAGTCCCAGCATTTTCTATATTTTAATTTCCAAACACAAACTAAATCTTGATCGGCGGGGGTATAACCTTTGATATTAGGATCGGCTTTTTTGGCATCGCTCCAATCGCCGCGATTGAATTGATAGCGTCCGATGTTGCCACCTCTGCCGGGGGGAGAGGGAAAGCTGTTCTGGGCAGATTCAGCGGTGAATTTGCCTCCGTAGTTGCCTTCAAAATACCCGCCAATTCCTAGCTTGTCGTGGACTTCGCCAGAAGCTAACAAATCCATGAAAGCGCGGACGTAGGGGCTTAAATTGGTGCTGTAAGTGCCTTTACCGGAATAATTACCTGGGGAAAAAGTGGTGCTATTGCCAGGAATGTTGGAGACGCTGGCGGCAGCGGCTTGAGGGGCAGCTAGGAGTTCCGGGGGAACTTGGATGCCGCCTTGCTCTAGGCTCATTTTCTGATATCTGCCACCGATTTTTAAGCCGGGATCGAAAACCGAGAATTCGCAGCGACTAGCTCTGTCATCTTCCGATAATTCGATGCTGCAATCTATTAGTTGACCGTCTCCAGTTTGAAAAGTGTCTTTGCCAATGCGGACGCGGTAAATCGGGCTGATAATTCGCATTTAACTCCCTCCCAGCAACCAATCAACTACTTTAGCTGGACTGCTGTAGCGATTAATCTGCTCTTTTGCTTGGTTAACTGCGGTTTCTGCTGCCCCTAAAATGCCGTTAATTTTACCCAACTCCTCTAATGCTTCTTTGGCATAGCCTTCTACTTGTTTGGCAGCATCAGAAATAATTGGATTAGTAACTTTTTCGATGTCTGTCAACACTGGCGGGGCATAATTTAAAATTTGTGAGTCGTTGGGTAGTTGTAAGTTAGTGCCTGTGGGGAGATCGCTGAAAACATCAATGTGCGGATTAAGCTTCAATAACTCATCAAATCGGGTGACATCTCCATTAAATACATGATGAGAAATACTGGCAAGGCTATCTCCGGCTTGGATTTGCAGATTTTTGGTATCTATCAAGGGGCTTTTCCTCCTTGCTTGAGAGGAATAGTAGTTATTTTACCTCCCGATTTTGCTTGCTTTCCATCCCAAACTAAAATTGTCCCAAAGCTCTTATTTTTTGCATCTGAAAGGGCTACAACACCAGTATTTTTGTCTGTAAGAAGCTTGTAAGATTTGGTCTTGATAATTGCTTGAGTTTCCGCGCTCCATTGGGAGATATTTTTTTCTAGGTATTTTTTGGCAGCGGCTGATGCTTCTTCTTTTTGTCGCTCGGTGAGAGGCATTCGCAACTGCCCGTTTTTTTCGTTAGCTGTTGCTTGCTGTTGCTGCTGAACTTGTTTTTTCTGGGCGATTTGTCCCCTGGTGGTTTGCCGGGGAATTTTTAATAAGCTGATGGAAAGCTTGGCTCTGGCTACTTCGCCATTAATCCAACCGCTTTCATTCCAATCGCACTTGGTAAGGACGCAGGGAGAAAAATCGGTTTTCCCCCATCTAAAAGCTAGTATGGGCGGGTTGTATTGATTTTTGTCAATGTTTGCTTCTAGCAAGCTTTGGATGCCATTTATCAGCGGTTGAACTGTTTTACCAAAGCAGAAAGTATCTAGAACAATATCGCTGATTTCTAGGCTGGGACTATCAGTATTTTTAAATTGCAAATCTGGTATTTTTGCGGCTAAGGTGGCGATTTTGTCATATTCAGCCTGTTTGCTATAGTGCAAGCTTTGGGGATTCATCAAGAAGTACCACAGAGGTTTGGGAGTATTCCCAGCAATGTCATACTCTAATAAAACCGCCTCAATTCTTTGGCCTGAACTGGTGGCGCTGGGCAATTGTTTCCAGGCAGAAGAATTGTATATTCGCGGTGGCTGAGGTCTTTGGATGGCTTGAGCGCCACCGGATAAACCGTTTGTCATATAAGTTGTCCCTGCAATTCGGCATCGAAAGCGGTTTGGATTTCGGCAACTACGGCGCGAGCGATCACCTTCAAGTCGCCAGCAGCGCCATTGATATTGATACTGACGTTAATGGTGTTGCCACCAGTGCTTCTAGGTGCATTGCCTGCGGGTTGGAGGATGAACTCGCGATCGTTGGCTACCACTAATTGCGCTCCAGAAGGCATATTCTGGGATTCGCGATAGGCGGCGGCGAGCAAGCCATTGGCAGCATTAGGAATATGGCCTTTGAATTTGGCTACACCACCACCTAAATTCAAATTCAACGCGGGAGCAGGCGATGCTAAAGATTCCTGGGGGGCTAGGGGGGCTGAAGTTCCAGAACCAGCACTGGAACCAAGGGGCATCGCCACAGTTGAAATACTGCCAATATTCATTCCAGGGATGGAATTTAGTTTGGAAATTGCGTCATTGATGAATTTAATAAAGCTATTGATAGCGCCGATTAAAGTTTGAGTCATGCTTTCAAAGGCCGAGTTTGCCCATTGTCCCAAGCTTTGAAATTTTTCTACCGCGAATTGCCCGATGGTTTGGAAAATTAATGTCCAACCTTGAACAACTAGGTCGATAACGTCGCCAATAACTGTGCCTAGTGCGCCGATTATAATTCCAAGACCGCCAGTAAACAGCCCTGGAATTTGAGGTACTAATGTGCCTGAAAGTGCAAAAAAAGCACCTGCCAGTGCTTGCACAATGCCGAAAATGGCTGTAATGGCGATGGTAATTACTCCATTCCAGTTAACGGTTCCAATTAAGGAAACAATATTGCTAACTAAGTTGCCTAGAAAGGCTCCGATCTGTACGCCGATATAGAAAAAGTCAACTGTAGATACAACGCTTTTGGTAAAGTTAACGAGGTTGGATATGCCAACATTAATTAAGCTACCCAGCCCTTTGAAGAAATTGGAAATATTATTGCCGATATCGACCAAGCTAAAACTATTTAATACTCCTGTAATGCTACTACCAGCTTGATTAAAAATTACACCTAACCGCAATTGCAGGGTAGAAACAAAATATCTAACCCCGTCTTGCCAATTTGCACCTGCCCCAATCGCACCTAAATAGGCGGTGGTATCGGCAAGCAATTTGTTGATAAATTGCAGACCTTGATTAAACAGCAAAAAGCCATTTCTGAGTATCTGCATGGGGTCAATAAATTTGATTCCAGCGGCGGCAAATAGGTTAGTCAGTTGGGTAAATAGACCGCTGCCGCCGATTAAATTATCTAAAACATCGTTGAAGGCAGCAAAGGCACTCTGCGCTCCCTTGGTATTAGGGTCGAGATCTCGCATTAAGCCAAAGATCCCACTAGATGGATCGAAAATGGTGCTTTTGAAGCTTTGGATTAAGCCATCAACTGACCGTCCTGCCTGCTGTTTGAAGTCTTGAGTAATGAATTTTTTACCAACTTCCTCAAGCAGTTTTACCCTGTCTTTGATGTTGAGATCGGCTAGAGATTTTTTGCCTAGTTTTCCTAGCCGACTTTCAATCTCATTTAGGATAACTGCGTTTTGCTCGAAAAATTGAATTTGGCGCAGGGAAGCAACTCCAGCACCGCCTAAAGCTTTGGTCAACCCCAGTTTGAGGTTGGCGATAGGGACGTTTGAAGCTGCTGCTAAAGCGCCGTAGGATTCTGAGAGAGACACTACCGAATTTTCAAATCCTTTCATGTCCAGCGCCCCTTTTAAATCTTTGAACGCTGGTAAAACGTTGTCTTGAATCCCTGTAGCTAAGTTTTTATAATCTTGGGTTGAACCAGGTAGGGCAGCCGCAGAAATGGCTAATCTTTGATTTAAACTATCAATGAAATCAGCACCCTGTTGATAACTTTGTCCAGTCAGCGAACTAAAGGTGGTAGCAGCGGTAATGTTTTCGAGTTGAAGTTGTTTGGCTTCCTCGAATTTACCATTCATAAATCCCATGCCTTGCTGCACTTTGCCAAAGGCAAAACCAAGGAGATTAGCTTGAACGATGCCTTGGGTAATTTGCCCAGCAAGGCTGCCCATACCACCTGCGGCAGAGTTAGCATTTCCTCCCAAAGCTCCCAAGGCGCTGCCAACCCTACCAAGGGCGCTAATGGCAGCACCAGTGCTGGCACTTACTATGAGAGAAAGAAGTCTTGATGCCATCTACTTTCGTTCCCAGGCTTTGGCTTCGGCTTCAACTGCGGCGATGTGGATTTTTACCATCAGGGCAATTTTACTGAGCGGCATTCTTTCGTACTGTTTAAGGTTGGAAAAAGAACGCCCATTGATCCAATAAACTGCTCTGAGAAAGTTTTCCTCGTCAAATCCGATAACTTCACCTAAGAAAGCCGTTAATGGCTTCGGAAATGCGCTGAAAGTCTGCTACACCCAAGTTGAGAATTTGAACATGGGAACAGCCCGGTTTATCGCCCCATTGCTTGCAACAGACAGCGCCTACTCTGGCGGTTAATTCCATTTCTTCTTTACAACCAGCGTTGCGAATTTTGCTAATATCCATTGCTTTTGGCTCTCGAAAGGTTGCTTTCAAACCGTCTCGGAGCGTGACAACTATTGAGCCATTTGGAAGTTTTTCCCAGTGTTGGGAATCTTCTTCTGTTTCTTCGCCATTGGTTTCAACTTCACCTTCAAGTTGGGGTGTTAATTCTGGTTCTTGATTTTCTGACATGGGGGCAATTCTTTGCAATTTTGACATGGGATTAATTAGGAATAGGTAAAGGAGTCGGCACAAATGGTTAGCTTGAGCATACTGACATCGTTACTTTTTTTATCGGCCTCGAAGCCTTCTAAATTAAGGGGTTTAACACCATAAAGGATTAAGCTGGGTCCGATTGGTTCAACCCTTGGGCAATAGACGATTGGGGTGACAGTAGCCGTGTCTTCTTGGTTTGTGCCTTCGCAATAGTTCTGCCACCAATCGATAATAAATTTATCTTTGATCGGGTCGAAGGCTTTTTCTAGATCCATGTCGTCTAGTGTTTTGGCACCGCGAATTTTATACAGGCGATTGCTGATGCCATCGGAATAAGTTGATGAATCGGATTTTTCTTTGATGCCGGAGAATTTTTCCCAGTAGCAATCAATGCCTTTTAAAGTTACTAAAAACTGACTTTGACTGATGACTGCCATTAGGCTACCCCCGCTGCATTGCTAACTTGGTCTATCGCCACTCGAATAGTTGCAATTAACATTCTTTCCAGGGTGGGAACTGGGGCGACGTATGAATCTAAACGCACAATTCCTGCCTCTAGATCGAGGGCAGGATTGTTAGATCTGTCGCACTTGTTGAAGAACGCATCTTGGGGGGATGCGCCAAAGAATGCCCCACCGTCCCAAAATCGATAGGCGATCGCGTCGGCAGTTTCCCTAATTCTTGTGAATAAAATACCTTGACCATCTACCCCACTGAAGATAATTCCTGCGTCTTGAAAGGCGTTGTAGAGGGTTCTGTTATAGACGGAAAGAATAATTCTGGTGTTGATGAATCTGTAATAAGGATTGGCGCTACGCGATCGCGATCCATAAACTACAACTCCCAATCTAGGCAATTTTCGCAAGCAGTTAACGCCATTGGGGTTGACAACTGCTTGCTCGGATTTTTTAACTTTAACCGCCACATCTAATACCCCTCGAATTGGGTAGCGGCTACCTGCGGGGGGTTGTTGAAATCCTTCAATTCTGTAGCGACGGAGAGCGATCGCGGCAACAGCGGCAGAGGGTGGAACTGTGTTGCCGCTCAGATCTACCACGTAAGGGAAAAAGTAGGCCAGATGCCCTCGTTCGGCGGTGTAATTTGCGGCTTCTGTAGCTGCTTCTGCGGTGGTGTCAATCGTGGCTGGCGGTCCAGAATCTACCAACGCTACCCAATCGAAGTCTTCCTGGACGCACAAATCGTGCATGGCGGTGGCAACGGAAGTGCGATCGCTCTGCTGAGTCAAATTTTGAAATGCTTCTGGGCAGATCAAAAATCCCTGTTCGTGTTCATCTGGATCGAAGGAATTTTGGATGGCAGCAATAAAATTTGCCGCCGTAGTTCCAGCCGCTTTAATGAAAAATAAAATGCCGTTGGGCAAATTAGCAAAATATAATTTGACGGCATTTAAACTAGGGCTGGAGCCAAACTTAGTTATAAAGTCATCGGTGCTTGTTATCTGCGTCACGCCACCAGTTCCGCTGGCAGAACTGCCGATGATGTACGTCCGATTAAATGAGGCAATTTCAGCAGGAATCACTCCCGCCACATCCTCGTAGACGTACACGCCGGGAGCAGTTAAAGCATTGATGTTTAAAGTATTGGGCATGGGCAGTAAAATGTACTGCTGCTAGGGTTCCCGATTGTTAAAATCTCGATCTATCGCCTGCGGCGCTTCGTATCGGACAATCCGAAGATGGGGTTAAGGGTTGGGATTTTCGATGATAATTTCTCGATCTAGAACCTCGTTCCCTTGGGGATTTGAGATTTTGCCTACTTTCACAACCCGGACTCCCGATCTAATTTCTTGGGGAATGTAGGGAGGTGCAGGAGTGCCAGGATCTAAGTTGACGTAATCATCAGGAACTTGATAGTAGGTATCAGGATTGATGGGATTATTGGGGTCGGGAAGGGGAGATGTGTAGGCGGGATTTATCCCCTCTCTGAGCAGAAAACTAACGGCAATAATAATGCTGTATATCCAGACTCCATCATCAACTTTTTGAAAGCCTTCAATCACGGGATAACATTTGCTGGGGCATCCACCACCTGCCAGGGGTAAAAATCCCGTGACGGCGTAGCGAACGGTGTCTAAAAGGGGATAGGCTCCCTGATGGCTTCGCAGATCGCTTAATTCAACCATTAGCTCGAATTCGGCGGTTTGCTCGCAGGTGATGGGTTCAAAGCTGACGACACGAAATCTAGACCGTTTATAGCCAATCAGAATTTGGCCTCTGCGTCCTGGGGTTGGTACTTCGTCGCTGTCCCCTGGAAACCCAAAAATGTTAACTTCAAAGGGAGCAAGAACGGCTTGAATTCTTTTGATGATGGCTATTTCAGCTTCGGCAAGCATTGGGTTTTATTCTCTCTCCTTATCTTGCGCTGCTTTTTCTTCCTTATTTTGCGCCGCTTTTTCCTCTACTACCTTCGGGCTGGAAATGTCAGACAACTTTGCGAGTCCGTCAATAGCAGATATAATTTGATAAATCTTAGGACAAGAGGAAAAATCAGTCGTTTTTTGCGCTGAAAAGGGATCTAGTATTGCTCTTGCTTGCATAGTAGCAATCAACCGCTTTTGCTGCTCTATTAAAAAGCCAGTTTCTATTTGCGGATCTTCCATTTCTCTGTTAAAAATTAATAATCGCTGAGACTATTTTGAGTCCATCGCCGTCCACCAGAAAAATAGTAAGCGGTATCTTTTTGGGAACTGGAATTATTCAAAAGATCCAGTTCGGGTAAGGTGGCTCGCCCTGCGGCAATATCTTTGAGGAAAAAGAGGGCGCGATCGCGTCTTTGTACCACTTCTTCTCTCGGCCTATTCCGATCCAGTCTATGCCGTGCCAAATCGCAGCAAATTGAGGTAATTCTGGCAGGAATGGTGGTGGTTAAAGGGACGGCATAGCGCACGCCCAAATAACTATCAATTTCGGCATCTGAGTCAGCGATCGCCCGATTAACCACATCCTCATTGATGGTTGTGGCAGTTGGATAATCGACGTTACTGACTGCCAGCATTTCCCTTTCGGAAAAAGTGGCAATCATGTCAGTGACTGTAGCGTAGGCCATTAGCTAGTTTTCTTAGGCTTTTCGGGTTGTTTGGTTGAGTCTTCTTCGTCCGCTGGTTCATCCGGGAGTGGGGGTGCGGCTGTGACTGGGGCAACTTCCGCAACCCCCCAATTAATCAGGCTGGGGGCTACTTCATCGCTAACTTCCAGTTCATCACCGTAGCGATAAAGTTTGCCGTCGTGGTTTAGTTGGCTGAGAACTTTGATTTTCATTGTTTATTTTGGGTGCGGTCAATTTTTTGATCCAGGGAATTGATTTTATAATCCGTCATCTTCAGATGATCCTCATAAGTCTGAATATGCACTTGTAACTTTAAATTGATTTGACTGATTGCCTTCATCAAAGAATCTTTCACGCTATCAATCAAGAGATAAAGTTTCGTTTCTGTCTGCGAAACTTTATAAATTATTCCCATTAAAGAAATAATCAGCAGGGCAGTTTCAAGGATGTTTTGTAGTGGCTGCATATTAGGCAAAGGCATTTTGAATGAAATAGCCGAATTCTGGTCCAGAAATGTTTTCTTCAATTTGCTCCCCAACGCGGATGCGAACCCCGCCTTTTAAGCCAATGTTGGGGTCAGGGCGCTGTCCGGCAATTTTGCTGCCAGTCATGGCGGTGAACCCGAAGGTCATGGTGTAGGGCAATTGCACTGGTTCCTGGCGAATTAGGCTGATGTGTTTGCCCCAAATCCGCGATAGGGTGGGGTTTTGTCCGCGCCGCGCCGCATTGTACCAGGCTTGCCCGATTACCACTTCATCTAGTCGAAATAGGGTGGCAATAAAGTTAATCGTGGCGATGCCAGAACCTCCCTCATTGGCGTTAAAGGCTTGGACAATTTTGGGGTGACGGGATAACTTGCTGAAACCTTCTTCCGAGATGACCATCACATTAGGTCGCCGGATAGGAACCAGCATGGCTTCTTCAATAATGCCGATGGGGTCAGAATTACTGTAGTCGCTCAGTTGGGAAGTCCCGGAAAGGGTAACGCGCTGGCTGCTGGGGTAAATGTTGAGATTTTGGACTAGGTTGGCCACCCGGCGTTCCCTGTCCAGCATGACCAGTTCTGAAAGCATCTGGGTGGCGGTATTGACTGGGGAGATGGCGTTAGCGCCTGCGGCGTTGTCAATATCCGATTGGGGAATGGGATCTTCTAATCCGTAGTCCCTAGTCCGGCTTTCAATTTCGTCATAGCCGAATTCAATTTCGTTCGGTCTGCCAGTTCGCCCCACCTCGGTGTCGGGAATGGAAAATACCTCGTTCAGCCGATATCGCCGCCAAGAGTATTTTTGGCTAGTGCCTGTTTGGATTCTGGGCAATACTTTATCGGCAATGAAGGCGTTGTTTTTGTAGCCGATGGCGATCGCTGCTTGTCCAGGATCGTAGTAAAAAGGTGCTTCTGCGCTCATAATAAATGTTTTTCTATGTAACTTTGATTAACCCTGCATCACACCGGGGGAAATTAGCACAGTCCCGATATCGCCATCTACACCGCTGCACATAGCAACACCAATTACTCTGTTATTAACTCCGACTGCGGGGGCGGCGGCAACAGCTTTGCCATTGGCATCAGAGGTAATTAATGCCCCGCGAGTAATGTTGCCACCAAATAACACCTCTGCAATCCCTTCTAGAACCACGTCTACTCGCTGATTGGCGGCAATGGTGACGGTGGGAATGGTGGGGGGAGTGGGACCAGTTTGGATGGCTCGCTGCTGTTGCCCCTGGGGAACTTTGGAAATGCCAATTAGGGCATCAGTGGCGGCAGTTGCTTGCACAACTAGGTTATCGGCGCTGCCAAATTTGAGGATTCTGGCATCGTTTATCGTTCCGCCAGCGGTAAAAGTTTTTGTTAAACCTTCGTTTCTTCCTGCTGCCATTTATTTAACCTTCATTACTTCGTGAACGGCTTCAGAGAAAGACATTGCAATGCCTTGCTGTTTTTTGGCTTCTACTAATTCCCCTGCTTTTTTCGCGATTTCATCGGGGGATTGGGTTGAATTTGTAGCAGCACCTTTAGCAATTTCTTTAAATTCAACTAGGGGAGGTCGATTGGTTAAAAAGTTTTTGAACCAGTCGATGGGGGAGAGTTTTTTGCCCTCAGCAAAGTCCTGCGGTTCTTCCGATAGGGCGGACATGAATTCTACTACTTCGCCAACTTCGGTAGGCCGCAGTTTGCCTTCTTGCTTGCGAGATTCGCAAAATTCTGTGTTGGCGGCTCTAAGCAGAGCGGCTTCTTTGGTGGCAAGTTCGGCTTCCTTGGCGGCGATCGCTGCTTCTCTGGCTTTAAGCTTTTCTTCAAAGTTGTTGGACATGGGGTATTCCGATTCTTCCTCTTCTTCGAGCATTTCCAGCAGATAGTTCGGGATGATAGAATCAGCGGTTTCAATGTCATATTCGGAGATCAGAAAGTCCCGAATCCCCCGAAATAGTCTTACTTCTGCGGAAGTTTTCATGGGACTGCAAAAACTCCAATATTCACTGTCTTCGCTGAGGTTTAAAGGGGTCATTCCTTTAATGGCTGGGGGTGTTCTTCCCAGCCCTGCGATATGCCGCAAAGATAATTTTCCAGGGGTAGGATTGCCGCTGCTGTTGCGAGGGTAAATGCTGCCGGAAATCGCGAGAATCTTTTTATCTCGCACCCATTGCACAAATTCGGGGGCGATCTCTTCAAATGTGGCTTTCAGGCGATCGCCAACTACTTTTAAGGCTTGGGGTATGCCAAAGGCAAACTCGCTATCGGGTAGTTGACGATCTGATAAGCCTTGGGTGTCGTGGCTGACAATTAATGGGGCGCGAAAGTTTTGCGGATTGTAGGAATCGGCAATTTCTTTTAAATCATTGGTTGATAGAGCTACGCTCTCGCCGCTGCTGGCGGTGTGGTTGCCAGCCCTCAGAATTTCTATTTCATATTGCTGCGCTCCTTCAGATGTCATAGAAACCTATTCTGCTAACTGCTGCTAGGGTTCCCTGAAAAATTCGTTTCAATTTATCTTCGGACTGTCCGATACAGTTCAGTTAACTAGGTTCGTAGTTGGGCTTCAGCCCTCTCCGGATTAGGGCTAAAGCCCAACTACGAACTTTCTAAATAGTCGGCGAAAATTGCTTCAATTTCGTTGGCATCTTGGTCATTAATTCCCAAAAATGGACGGGCAGGCAGATTGCGCGGGGTGTAGCCATATTGGTGCGCTCTGGCGTAAATCAGATTAGTTCCAATTTCCACTTGGTCGTCGGTGGCATCGTAGGTGATGCTGCCGCGCAAGGTTCCCAACCGGGTAAGGATCTTAGTCCCGCGATTTTTGCGCTTTAGGTAGGCAGCGGTTAAAGGTGCAAATGGTTGTCCGTCTGGGCTTACCTCGTTTTTAAAGCGCATCTCGGTTTGTCGGCGCAAATATTCGCCAGCGGCAGCAAAGGCAGGACGGAGGGATTTGAGCCGATTTTGGGTAATCTCTAGGGCTTGCCGAACTTCGCTGTCGTTGACGGTGATGGAAAGACGCATATCATTGCCCCGTGTTAAGTCTGTTCTCGACCATTGTTCGTAGATGCGGTGGGAGCCTATCCATCTGGTCTGTTAATGCTTCGCGGGGGTTATTTCCAGGGGTGTAGGCAAATCCCGGTTCTGCAATGGGTTTGATTTTGCCGTTAACGCGGACTGCTGGAACTTGTTGGGTTGCACCAGTGCGTTTGTCTAAAATGGTGGCGGTTTCGGCGATCGCATCTACTGACAAATTCTCCCTTTCCATATCCCGGTTGGATAATGTCACCACCCGGCAACCACAGCCGAATCCATTTGGTGGGTAAATTTGCTGCCAGATGGGGTCATTTGCCAAAAATACTTTCCCGTCCAAGGCTTTGTGGTGCGGACGGGGGTGGCGGGTATCGCCGTGAATGTATTGCCAGTATGGACGGAGTTTGAGTACGTCTGGATCTGTTTGTTGCTGGTATCTTCCGGCGTTGTAGGCGGTGGCGAGGTTTTGCCGGAAGATTAATTCGGTTCTCCAAGGGGTTGCCCCTGTCCAGCCTGCATCATTAACTCTGGCTTTGAATTGTTTTTTCCAACTTTCAAAACTGATGCCTTCAACCAAGGCTCTTTCAATTAGATCGGCAATATCATTCAGTAACACTGCTGAGGATACGCCAGCAACTGTGAATGCCCAGTCTTGCGCTGCGCCAATGATGTCGTCCCAAACTTCGGTCGGAAGCGGGTATTTTTGGCGGAAGTAGGCGATCGCTTGGTTGAAGGGCAGGCTGAATGGATCTGGCATTTTGTTTCCAATGCGCTGCTCCTAGGGTTCCCCTTCAAGTTTCTTTAGGTAGAGGGCGATCGCTTGTCTGACGTGATAACTTCGCCCCTCCGGTAGGGCATCTAACCGCTTGACATCATCAATTCTTAATCGAACTCCGAACGCTTTAGTTTCCCCTGGATTATCGGGTGCTGAACGATCGGGCAAGTTTTTCAAGCTTTTGGGGTTTGGCATGGGAATAAGTCTGTAGTTACCCCTCTATTTTGGTTCGATGTATATCTCGATAGCAACTCAATGCTGGCACATATAAAAATGTGCCACTTATTTTAAAAATTTTCCAAAAATATTTCAAAATCGCCTCAAAACCTATTGACATCGACGTATACCTCGATTTATATTATAAGTATGGAAAACAAAAGAGCCACCCGGACAAGCAGCGGGAAAGCCAAAACCCTAGAGGACTCACCGAGAGCCGAGGCTGGGAACCCTGAAGCCACCGAGTGTAGGGGCGAGAAAAAAATATCAGTCCTGTAAATGAGGAAAAAACCATGAGACGACGCATAAACCTAGATCGCTTCACCCCTGTAGCGGCAGACCTTACAGACCTTCTTGCGACGTTTGGAGAAGCTCAAATTGGCGACGACAAAGATTATTACGATCGCCGTTCTGGTGATGAGCAACTTGCCAAACTTCAGGCCGAACTTGCGGAGGCAATGGAACAAGAACGCCACCTCAGAGAAGCCCAACTTCAAAGAATTGAAGCCCAGCAACAAAGAATTCAAGAAGCACGGCAATTGGCAAAAGAGTTGCAAGAAATCGAAGAACGCATAAACAACTTAATCCCGTAAAAGCGGATCGGCAGGGTGCAAACCCCTGCCAAACATTAGCCGGACACACTACACAATCCCGGCGCAATGGAGACAACATGAACGCATTAAAAGCAACGATGATCCTCGGATACTGTCAAGCTCAACAACAGGCAGGATACTGGGAATGGAATGGTAGCGAAGGTTGGGAGTTTGATGAAAAGGTTCTCTCCGAAGATGGGAAGGGGGGCTACGTTTTCGCTGGAATGATTGTTGGCATGATGATCAAACTCCTTGACGAGGGGTTCCTACTCCGAGGCACTTACTGCTCAGACGATGGAAATTACGAAGACAAAGGCGAGTTTGAATTTGAGATCGAGAGCCTCAGCCACCTGAACGTCCTATTGGATGACGCGACAAGCGGCAAATTCTTGATGCAGCAATAGGCTATCTAAAAACGCGATAGCGCTAGCGCGCACGCAGGGCTTCGCCGCACCTCGGAATCGGACATAGAAAGTGGCACACCTAGTAATGTGCCACTTATTTTGGGAATTTTCCAAAAATATTTTAAAATTGCCTCAAAACCTATTGACATCGACGTATACCTCGACTTATATTATAAGTATGGAAAACGAAAGAGCCACCCGGACAAGCAGCGGGAAAGCCAAAACCCTAAAAGACTTACTGAGTCTGAGGCTGGGAACCCTGAAGCCACCGAGTGTAGGGGCGAGAAAAAATATCAGCCACACGGCTGACTAAGGGGGGAGTGCGGATAGGTTCACCCACCTGCCAGGGGCGGAAACATTAGAAACGCGAACCCACCAAGAAAACGAGCGGGGGAAGAGAAACCATTAAAGACTACTGGACACAAGGCTGGAAACCTTGCGCGGGGTAGTTCGCCGACCAACACCTCCTCTTAATCAGTCCTGTAAATGACGCTTTTATCAATCGTAACCAAGCGAGCCGCAGGGTGCAAACCCCTGCCAAACATTAGCCGGATCACTTCACACCCCCGGCAAGGAAAAAGCAATGATTACCTATATCGAAGAAGAAGACTTCAATTACGAAGCGCTCGATGAACAAATTGACGAAGCGAACGAAGACAAAGATGTGGACAGCGACGTTTACGAGCTGCTGGAAGAATTCTTCCCTGAGACTCGCAATAGCAACCGGAAATTAACAGTCGGCTTCCTAGAACTTCCTCTCGGTCACATCCAGGTGATTCCGCATTTCTGGATCGCAGAATTCTACATCTTCAAAAATTATTACGCCCCGGATGAGGAATCAAGCGCTATCAAAAAAGGCTATTTCACCTCATGGGAAGATATGGATGCCCTAATTGACAAACTCACAGACGGAGATTTTGAAGCCTTTGAAAAGGCCGTCAATGCTCGTTGATCGCAGTTTCGCCGCACCTCAATGTCGGACGGCGAAGCTTTTGGGCAAGGCCCCGCCCATCTCTACAAACACTCTACAAGGGGCAGGAGAAAGTACAATGCTATTACAAGCTCTCTTCAATCAAGTTGACATTCAAATCGCCAACGTGCAATCCGAAATTGCCAAACTGCAACAACAACTTAGCGATTTGCAAACCTATCGCCAAAATCTGCAAAGCGTCGAACAAGCCTGCGAAAGCGCACTGAGCCAAATTGATGTCGCGCTGTTGATGCTGAACAATGTCAATGCCTCTGAAATCGCCACATTCAAAGCCGCTGTTGATGCCAAATTTGGAACTGAAGCCATTGCCCAACTTCCCGCTGCACCGGAAGTTGAAACCGAAGTTGAAACCGTGCAACCTGACGCTCCCCAAGCTCCTGCTATCGACGTTGATGTAGTTTCCGAAGTTGACCCCGGACAAACCGACACTCCCCAAGCTCCTGCTATCGACGTTGATGTTGTTGATGAACAGCCTGCCAGCAATGGCCACAAAAATGGTAGTGCCGATACTTTTACTGCCAATGAATTGCTGGGTTTCACCTACAAAGAATTGCAAAAGCTCGCCAAAGCTAAAGGCGTAAACTGCAAGGGCATGAAACAAGGCGCGATCGCCACAGCCTTGGATGGGAAAGTTACCCAAGCCGATCTTGCTGACCTGAATTAAAACAATCCCACGCCCCAGCAGCCCTGGGGCGCAAACACAACCTTAACCACCTCAATCTCTACACCGAGGAAAAAGCCATGTTGACCAAAGAATTGTATGTTGTTGGACTGATCCTTGCCAATATCGTTGAAGAAACCGCCACATTGATTGTCAACGATGTCAAGCGCGAAGTACCCCGCCAGTGGGAAAAGGGCTGGGATAGACACCATGTTGCCGCCGAGCAAGCGATCGCGAAGCTAGGCGCTAGCCTAATCGCTGTTTTGTTGCAAGTTGGACTGGCGATCGCCGCCTGGTACACCCTGAACTTTGTCAAGGAGCAACCCAAATTGACAGGCTGGCAACCCACTGCATTACTGCCAGCCGTCAAGGTTGCCGAAACTGAAACTCCGAACATTCCCGCCGAAGCTCCGAACATTAGCTCTGTCAAAGTCGAACAACGAACATTAGCTGGCTGGCAACCTTTTGCCCTGCTACCAGCCGCCAAAGTTGAATCCAACCCCTTGCCTTTAGCAACCCCTACCCCTAAACCCAAAAAATTTAAAGACGCACCTAAGCGTCAGCGCAACAAGGCTTCCAATAAGAAGCTTGGATTTGCCCCGGCGTAAATCTGGTTTGTAGTTGGGCTTTAGCCCCAATCCATCAGGGCTAAAGCCCAACTACAAACTGCGACGGGAACCCTAACGGCAGCGATCTTTCCCAGATATGACACTGCTAAAACATCGGATTTCCGCGCACCTTTTCCAAAATTTCCGGGAATTTTTAGTCCGGAACTTTGATTTTGATACCGCCAATCAAGCCGTACCGACCTATCTGCTCGACCAAATCGAAATCGCTGCGGCTGACTTTGCCGAAGGCGAAGGGATTCGGCTGATTGACCGGGAGAGCCTGCTAGCCATCAAAGATGCCCTGGAAATGTCCTACACCGATGGCATCACGGCGATTACGGAAGCTTATCTACAGCCCGATGACAGCATCACTGGCAAATTTATAGATAAAGTTAATCCCAAAATCACCAAACGGCTTGAATTTAAACTAACTGATGAAGAATTATCCTATACCCTAGTCAACGACCAAGAACTAGCCAATTTTAGCGAGGAAGATTGGCTAGATTTTGCCGCCGCAACTAAACCCAAAAATTGCAAAAAAGGCATTCCTTGTAAGGGAAGTTGCATTGCTGTAGGTAAGCAATGTAAAGATTCATCTTCAGCGCAGAAAACATCAAACAAAAAAGCTGTCACGACAGCGAAAAAAGCTACTACTGGGAAGAAGGCTGCTGTTCCGGATACCTCTGGCAACGCCAATCAAGAATCGGCATCTCAAAGTCAAGCCGAATCTCAAAGTCAAGATGATCGGTCAACAAAAATAAAACAACACTTAAGACCACAATCAATTGTTCACGGCAAAATACATTCTGATATGCTCACACCAGGTTCAGTCCAGATTTCTCCAGAAAGAGAGCAGTTTATCCGGGATCATATCAATAAATGGGGGGCGAATTTAATCCCTGTAGTTGTTCGCACCGATCCAAAGGACGAATTTAAATATGAAGTAATTTCCGGGCATGATATTGCCTATGTCGCCCAAAAAATGGGCAAAGACTTTGTGCAAGCTTCGCATTACAACCTCAATGATGAAGAAGCTGCGGCTATGCGTGATGAAATAGCCCTATTACAAAACGGCGGAGTACCAAAAACTAGCAAAAAGAAAACAAAATAAGACTTTTTTAGCTTATGAAATTGCTAAAACATCGGATTTCCGCGCACCTTTTCCAAAATTTCCGGGAATTTTTAGTCCGCAACTTTGATTTTGATACCGCCAATCAAGCCGTACCGACCTATCTGCTCGACCAAATCGAAATCGCTGCGGCTAACTTTGCTGAAGGCGAAGCGATTCGGCTGATTGACCGGGAGAGCCTGCTAGCCATCAAAGATGCCCTGGAAATGTCCTACACCGATGGCATCACGGCGATTACGGAAGCTTATCTACAGCCCGATGACAGCATCACTGGCAAATTTATAGATAAAGTTAATCCCAAAATCACCAAACGGCTTGAATTTAAACTAACTGATGAAGAATTATCCTATATCCTAGTTAACGACCGAGAACTAGCCAATTTTAGCGAGGAAGATTGGCTAGACTTTGCCGCCGCAACTAAACCCAAAAACTGCAAAAAAGGCATTCCCTGTGGGGGAAGTTGCATTGCCGCAAGTAAGCAATGTAGGATTTCATCTTTGGCGCAGCAAACATCAAATAAAAAAGCTATTGCCACAGCCCAAGAAAATACTAAATCGCTCAATAAAACGCCAGACACTGTTTTGACGATAAAAGCTGGTATTGAGAAAGTTGACGCAAAATACAAAGTTAAATTAAGTGCATTAGAAGCCCAGAGAAATGAAAAAATAAAACAAATAGATCAAGCATTCCATCTTCCATTAAAAGACTTTGAGAAGGTAATGGACGATTTTAGAAAAGCAGATAAAAAATATTCTGATCTTATTGAGAAAGCCGAACTTGAAAAAGGAAAACTAATCGTCAAGGAATTAAAGAAAACCTATGAACAGCCAAGGATGCAGCAGCATCATGGTATGTCAGAAGCAGAAGATATGTGGTCTGTAAAAATCGGGAATACAAGTTTTCATGGAACCGAAGAGTTTTCAGCAGATCATACACTTGTAAAAACGGTTTCAGCGCTTTTGCAGCAAAAAGATCTACCAGCACACTTCATTGACAGCACGAAAAATGTTTTTTTCAGCAAACAATTAAACAAAGATGACCATTACTGGCAAGTGAAGTATAATAATCCAACGCATATCAGTGGTGCCACTGGCGGCGACAGAAATATTGTATTTTACAATACCCAAAACGGTAGCAGAATTGATGAATACATCCACGAAACGGGACACAATTTTGCCACAAAGAAGTATGGTGGGGTAGATCCGCCAAAATTGAGCGATTATGGAAAGGCAATAAAATCGCCTCACCCTTCAGAATATGGGCGTAAAAGCAAGGCAGAGGATTTCGCGGAAACTGCTAGAATGTATTTTTTAGATCCTAAGCGACTAAAAGAAGATGCTCCAGAGCGATATCACGTTTTTGAAAAAATGATGAAGGATGAAAACTATGCAGGATGAAACAGAGACTAGAGTTGATGAGCCTACCCCCAATGGCGGGGCGTATTCAATAGCTTATTGGCAGGGCGCAAATGGAGAACCCGTGAATAGAGAAGTGGCTGTTGGCGCTGAAATCAAGGAGTTTGATGCTGATGGTAAAGAAATATTCAGAACTTATATGTCCAAGAAACCCTAAAAGCTCGAAAGACCAGCGTAATGTCAATCGACTTTTTCATTTTCCTTTCTGACTTCTTTTTTCAATTTTGCCAATAGATCGAGAGTTTCTGGAGAATTTAAATCCTCTTCAGTTACTATTATTTCTATTGGTTCTGGTTCGGATGATTGCAAAGGTTTTGATACGATTGCCCCAGATAAAGAAGCCTCTAAATTATGCAATTCTTTGATAAATTCTTCGTCCATATTTACTCCTTTGATTTAGTTTGAACCGTACTTCTTAAGTAATTCGTCTGCACTTTTAGTGTCTAATTGATAAACTAGAGTCTTGCCTGGAACTGGTTTAAAGCCCATCTTTTCATAAAATGGTGCTGAATCTGGCAGTGCCTCTAGCACCACCTTGCCTTTATATCCCTGCTGTTTGGAAATTTGAACAGCCTGGATTAAACCTTCCGTTCCAGCCCCTCGAACTGATTTATCAGATTTGGTATTGTTCCAAGGCGCTGTAGCCAAATATTCAACGTAAACATGGTCTTTTTTGACTTTATACTCCATTGCTCCCTGAATATTACCTTTTTCATCATACAGCCCCACTCGTTTAGTTCCTGGTGCTACACCCCTTGTGGTAAATTCTTCAGTTATTGACATAGATGCGTGCAGTCGCTTGTCATCTATGCCTAAGTATTGATTATTATTTTTAACGGCTTTTTTTTCTTCTTTTGCCGCTAGCTTTCGCATGGTAGCAGCTTCAGCAGCATACTCCTTTGCCATTTCATCTCTGGTAAAAGTTTTACCTTTAGCTTTGTAATTTTTGTTTGGAGGGTCATTCAATATTTTTTTCGAGTTTTGCTCGGCAATATCTGCTTGTTTGTTTATCTGGCGAATCCTGATGACATCACTCATCTGTTTGCGTTCGGCTTCCCACTGGGTTAAATCCTTTTGCAACTGTGGTTCATTATCGTTGATTTTGAATTTGGTTTTTATTTCTGGCTTTACTATCTTAGCTGGTTGAACGGGTGTCTGAGGAGTTGCAGTTTTAGACTTGGCTTTAGTTACCTTTTGGACTGACTGCTTCTCTGCATCATCCAATCCATCCTTGCACTGCCGATTTTTAGCGATGCAAGTCCCTTTGCAAGGAGTTCCTTTGGTACAGTTTTTAGTCTTACTAGCAGCAAAGTCAATGTCAATCTCAGCGAGTTCAACATCTTCACCATTGACCAAGCCATAGCTAACATCGTTCTGGGTGATGGTAAATTGATAGCGCTTAGTTAGCTGCTCGCTAACTTTATCTTCAAATATCCCAGTGATATTGTCCCCATCTGTTGATGCTTCGGGAATAGCTGTAATGCCATCGGTGTAGCGGACTTCTAGCAGTTTCCGCAGTTCCAATAAATCTTCTGGTGAATTGATTTTTGTCCCTTCGTTAAAGTTCGGGGATTGCTCTAGTTTTTTTTTTCTGCACTAGCGCGAAGCACATCCCCTGTCATCCCTGGAATCCCCAGGGAATATTTTTTGACCAATTCCTCCCCTTCAATGGTGAAAAGACCCCATTTTTTCACTCTGGCGATCCGTTTCAGAGCGCAATCTAGATCAATGGGGACGATCCGCTCAGGATTTATTTTGTGACCAAAACAACCTGCCCCACTGGATAATTCGGACTTCAATTTTAGGAAAGTACGAAGATCTCCATCAATCAGTTTTAAAGGCGCTGCCTTCAAACTTTCATCGCTTTCCAACTTGATGAGCAGAGCATCATCTATACCAGTTTCGGGAACTATTTGGTACACCAGCATTATTCTTTTCCTCCTCTAATTACACCCAGAACGTAGGCAAAATGTTGCGGGTCTTTGGCTGCTAACTCTGCCATATCTTTAGCGCTATGAAACCTTTCAAAGCCAGTAGTTACAACCTCTGTGGCAATATTTTCGTCATCATCTCTTTGATATTTTTTGCCGACGTATGGATCTATGAATTTATCAGGATAGGCAATTTCATTGTCGTCAAACCCTCCGTTTTTATCCAAAACCTTTAATTTTTTAGGTTTTCCTGTGGCACGGGATTCGATAAATGCTTGCGAATGTTCGCCAATGTCGGAATCCGCAAATTCAATATGGTGGGACAACTCGTGCATTAATGATTCCTTGTCCGCATATCTGCCAAGAAATATCTTTCTAGAATATTCACTGGTGCAAGATCTGTCATCGTCCCGGTTTTCAATAGCTGCTACATTTTCAAAGCCCTGCCCATTGGTTAGCTTAATATATTCTTTCAGGTCTTGCTCTATGTTGGGATGTTTAGCTTTTACATTTTTATCGATTTCAAGTTTGGCTATCATTTGGTCGGCTTCATCATCAGAAATAATTGAATTCCGCTTCAGCTTATCCATGAAATCTTTATGGGGTTTCTCCAATGCCTCCGTTTCTTTGTCTAATTTGGCTTTTCTTTTTTGAAATGCAGGGCTATTTTCCATTTCTGCCCTAGCTTTATCCTCAAAGTTATCGGCGATTTGTTGCATTTTCTGTTGTTGAGCCGATATTCTATTCATTATTGGCTGCACTTGCTGAGAATATTCTTGCTGGGTCATTTTCCCTGCCACAAAATCATCATGCAAAGGCTTCTGCACTGCCCTCAATTTGGCAACCTCTTGCTTGGCTGCTTGATAGGCAGGTTCAGTCCCTGCAAGTTTATGTTTGTGAAGTAAAGCTGCACTATCCAACTCCGAATTATAGTTAATCCGGGCATCCTCCAATTTCTCCCATTTTTTAAAGTGTCCTTTGGTTTGTTGCAGATATTCAGCCGCAACAACTTTACCATTGTCTATCTGCTCTTGATAATTTTTGGCCTTTTGAGAACGAGCGGTGTTAGTAGCTGGTTGAACAGGTGGTTGAGTAGCTGGTTGAACGGGTGTCTGAGCAGTTTTAGACTTGGCTTTAGTTATCTTTTGGACTGACTGCTTTTCTGCATCACCCAATCCATCCTTACACTGCCGATTTTTAGCGATGCAAGTCCCTTTGCAAGGAGTTCCTTTGGTGCAGTTTTTAGCCTTCCCAGCGGCAAAGTCAATGTCAATCTCAGCGAGTTCAACATCTTCGCCATTGACCAAGCCATAGCTAACATCGTTCTGGGTGATGGTGAATTGATAGCGCTTGGTCAGCTGCTCGCTAACTTTATCTTCAAATATCCCCGTGATATTGTCCCCATCTGTTGATGCTTCGGGAATAGCTGTAATGCCATCGGTGTAGCGGACTTCTAGCAGTTTCCGCAGTTCCAATAAATCTTCTGGCGAATTGATTTTTGTCCCTATCGCCTGCGGCGACGCTGCGCTATCGGCAAACTCTTCCGCAGTCTCAGTTTCCTGGATTATTTCAAAACGTCCTGCTGCTTCAGCAACCACCAAAGCTTTTCCCATCAAAGTTGTAAAATCTTGGGGAGATAAAGCAGGATAAAGATTAAAGAGTTGTTCGCGAAATTCCTCAAAACTGCCTGCTTCTTCCAGTAGGTCTTCCACAGGTTTAAGCCAACTAGCCATTAACTGGGGCGTTTGGTTTATTGCCTTTTCAATGTAAGAATTTATGGACTCTCCTTCTGCAAATTGGAATGAGCTAGGCAATTTGGCTAACTCAGCACCAGGGGCAATCAAGAGTCCCCCTATTTCATCTTCTAGGTCGGCTAATTCTTCTAAAAGTGACATTTTTTAATCTCCTATGTTTTTAATGAAATTAGTGGCATCGCTAGGGGAGAGTTCGTAAACTTTGCAGCCCCCCCATTGTTCTGTTCCTATTACTTTAAAACCAATTTTTTCATAGAATTTTTCAGATCCAGGAAGGGCAACTAACCTAACCCTGCCTCCATAGCCTTTTTTCTGACTTTCTTTGACAACTTCAGCAATCATTCTAGTCCCAGCACCCTTTACTTTGTTTGGCGCATTAGCTCCAGGAAGGTTATAAGGTGATGTTGCCAAATACTCGATTTCTAAATGCTTTTCATCTTTATGCCCTGATAAATATTCTAGGTCGTAATTATCATTTTTCTTGGTTCTATTTTTAACACTAGCTACAGCTTGAATATTGCCATTGCTGTCTTGAACTGCTCTTTTTTTAAAGTCATCTTCCGCCGTCATTGCATTGAGAACCCAGCGATTATCGATCAATGCTCCTTCTTCCGGCGTAACACTTTTTCCACGCATTTGTTTATCGTCTAATTCTTCAGTGCCGAGATTCCCGTTGTGAGCATCTTCCCATTCATAAAGCGTATCTTGAATTTTCTCAAGGCCAGTTGGCGATCTGCCAGAAACAACCGTCATCGGCGGGACTGTTTTAGTCGGCGTTGTAGTTGTATTGGTTGACTTAGCCGCAGTAGCAGCCTTTTTGGTTGCTGCCTTTGTAGTGGGTGTGCCATTGATTCGACATATTTTCTTATTTGAAATACAAGTATTGCCGCAAGATATGCCTTTTTTACATTGCTTGGGTTTCACTCCAGCAAAGTCTAGAAATTCTTCTTCCCAGTCGCTTTCCGTGAAGTTTTGTAGGGCTTCTGGATTAATTATTTGATAGGCAATATCGCCATCGGAGGAAATTTCAAAGCTGAGGCGTTTGCTAACTTTTGGGGTAACTTGATCGACAAAAATTCCAGAGAAACTGTCATCGTCGTGTAAGTAAGCTTCTGGAATTGAACTAATCCCGTCTTTGTAGGCGGTTTCCAGGATGGCTTTTAGTTGGAGAAGTGTTGCTCGGTCGGTAATGCGATTTTTACTTTCTGCAAAGTCTGCTTTTTTAAAGGGTAGTAAATCGCTGATATTGACTGCCACGATGCCACCAAAAAACTCGCTGGGCATTTCTTTGAGGTAGGCTGCGCGAGCCGCATCAATATCGGTATAGCCGAGCATAAATTTGTATTCATCAAAGTCGCCATCGTCAGCGGACATTTGAGAAATTCGGAAAAGTTGGTTACTGCCTGCCCCATCTAGGGTTTCTCTGGAGATGTAGCAGTCCAAGGCTTCGCCATCGGCTCCAATGTGGCGGCGGATATGTCCGTACCCAGATCTAAGTTTTTTGGAGTTCCGACGACCAGGAAAGCGGACTTGCCCTGGCAGGTATTCCACTCCAATATCTAGCCCTTGCCATTTCAGCACTCGGTCAATGATTGCGCCAAAGTCGAGGGTGTTAGCAATCGTTTTTTCTGCCCAAAGTTCGGCAGTGCTATCGCTAAAATCCAACGGGCGGTTGAGTCTATAAATTTGAACTAATTTTTTGACTAATTCCAGTTTCATAATTAACTTAAACTCAATATCCGAGTGCAAATACCATTCATTTCTGCGAAGGATACCTGGGGGGCAACCCATTCCAAAAAGGCGATCGCATCAATTTCCTCCTCCATCTCCGGCGGCGTTTCTTCTGGGGGTGGTTGTTCAACCTCTGGGGCTTGATCTGCGGGTTGTTCTGGAGCAGCAGCGCCACTATTTTTCAGGAATTCTTCATCACTGGTTGCGCCATCCCCTTCGGCCTGCTCTGCGACTTCGTAATGGTCGCCATAAATTTCGGCGATCGCTTCTTTTTTGAGCTTCCACCCCATGTCAAATAGCGTCTTATCCCGATTGGCTCTGGCGTTTAAATCTTCTACCTCGTCAAACTTGCGCCATATCTGCGGCGGCTTGGCTTCGGGCAGATTCAATTCGGCAATCCAGCGGCACAAAGTTCGATTTAGCGTTCCTGATAGTAAATCAGCATCCGCTTTGACTAAATCTTGGCGAACATCGTTGTGGGTTTGGGAAGCGGCATAACTCCCGCGATCGCCAACTTGAGTGGTCAAAGTCTGCCCTAAAACTGCTTTGCTGATTTCGGCATCCATATAGGTAGCCAAGGATTCGTAGCAGCTGATGGAACCGCTGCGACTGGCTTCCAAAAGCTCAATAATCATCCCTTCCGGGATAATTACCCCGGCATCATGGGCGATCGCATCCAAGGCATCTAGCAGCGTCCTTTTCTGCTCCTGGGATGCTCCATTGGGATATTTCCCCACAGCGGTAGGGCTGGCAAATTTGTCAACAAATGCCAGCCAATACTTGATATCCTGGCGCTTGAAAAATACTGGGAACCAGAGCGATCGCCCCAAACCAATCCCAAAGGGATTACCATCTTTTGAGCCGAAAGAATGACAGATGAACTTGCGGGGATACTTCGCCAGCGATTCCCCGTTGTAGATATTTTCAGGGGTCAGCAACCGCAACTCATAGCCATCTTCGCCCAGTCCGAAGGTAAAGCGCTGCTGGTTTTTCGGGCGAATTTCAGTGGCGACAAATTCCTTGCCGTCTTGCCCCCACATAATTTCAGCAATAGCATTGCCTTTCAGCAGGGCATCCAATAAGTTTAAGCAGGCAAAATCAAAATCCCAAGCAACAATTTGCTGCGATGCACAGCCCAAGTTTTTAAGTTGGTCTGTCACCATGTCTGCTGCTTTTTGGTCGATAGCGTCGTCTCCCCCGGCTTTAACCTCCCATTCCTTGCCAATTACTGCTAATTGGCGAGTATTCAAAACAGAGGAGCAATGACCATCTTTCAGCAAGTTGTCGTAAAGTGCATATTGCCCCTGTCCTCGGTTTCGCAACACTTCATCGGGTTGCATAGCCAAGGCTCCATCACCCCAAACGAACTGAGTGATGTCCCGCTTGATGCTGGCTATTTCTTCAAGAAAAGCTTTAGGTGCAGGCAAGGGCAATTGGTGAAAGCTACTGCTGCTAGGGTTCCCTTGCTGTTCGTAGTTGGGCTTTAGCCCTGTCCGGAAGGGCTAAAGCCCAACTACAAACCAGAGGCAAATCCGCAGGGAACCCTACCAATTAGAAACGCGATAAATTCTATGCCAGCTAGCCGAAATAAATTAATTACAGAAAATCTTGGTCTTGTTTACGATGCCGCCCACAAATGTCGCAAGCGCACCCATGCCGAACTGGACGATCTCATTCAGGCTGGGTGCATAGGATTGATTAAAGCTAGTGATCGCTTCGATGCCACCAAAGGCTATAAATTCAGTTCTTTCGCTATGCCCTATATTCGCGGCACAATCATGCAGTTTCTGCGAGATAAAGTCGGGTTGGTGCGGCTCCCCAGGGGCTTGCAAGAATTAGTTTCTGAACATCGCAAAATCCGCGACGATCTTGCCAAAGCACTTGGTCGGTTTCCCACCGTTGCCGAAGTTGCCGCAGCAATCAAAGTTTCACCCGCCAAAGTTCGAGAAGCTGAAACCGCCTATTTAAATTATCGCTATCCGAAAAGTCTGGATATCCCCGCCGACTCAGGGGAAGAAGAAACTTTGCTAGACTTACTCCCCGCCGAAAATCAAGGACAATTACCAGATAATAATATTGAATCTTTAATTGAAAAATTAGCTGGAAATAATTTTGAACCCAGTCGGGAAAAAATAGTTAATCTCGCTCGCCGCGTAACCAATTTTCAAAGAAATTACGCTCATCATCCGACAACCATTGTTTGCTAATCTTCCAGATTCTCCTAACTTCAGTGCCATTCAAAGAACCCAGATACTGACAATATTCTTTCAGCAACAAATCACTATCTTCCAAAGCGCATAGAATCAGCGCTGCCAAAGTAATCGCGCTCCAATCGATCGTGGTCATAATCCGTTGAATAATGATTAAGTTGGTAAGCTAACCTAGTTGCCCCGACCGACTCAAATTCAATTGGGATCGGCTCTTGCTCCGAGGCAAACCAAAATAAACAACAGGCGATCGCGCCATCTCCGTGCCGTTGCTCTCCATCGCTCCCCTTCTTCCGCTTGCCCTCTGGCACTTTCGGCACGCCGCTAATGCTAACAACTTGCCTGTGGTCTTGCAACAGATCCGCTGATGCCGGGAGTTCAATTTTCCGATCTTCCAGTCCCGATTTGTACTTGGGCATCCATTCTGAATACCACTGGTTTGTCAGTTGGATTTGATGCACTCTGCCAAATCCATATTTTTGGGCAGCAACTTCTGCCAAATATTGTCCATTACCTCTCGCATCATGCGCCCCGATCTGGAATCTTGGCAAGCGGTCAACTACGTAAAACAAAATTTGTTTCTGCTGTTCAAAAGGGATATTACGGAGTTCCAGCGCAAAAGCTGAACGCCGCACCAAATTTGGCAACTCTTGACCTACCAACAAGTAACTCAAATCCCCCAATCTGCCAAAATCCATCCCATAGAAGCTGTTAAGGTTTGGATTCAGTTTGTAGATCAACGGCTCAACTTCTGCCTGCAACCAATCTGCCACCTGGTTGTGCCGCACCTGTTCCGACAGCAAGGCAAAGTCATCGGGCAATTTCAGTCGCAGAACTGGAATATCCGACCTCATACAATTTTCTACCAAAATCCGGGGGAAATAAATGCCGCCGCTGCTACTGGGGATGCAGTTCAATTCCTCATCGGCATCATCACCAAATTCTTCCAGGACCTGATTTTTCCACTCGGTTTCCCCTTCGGAAGTCCAGGATTTACCATTAACCAGACAGATGCGCCTGTAGAGTCCCTGGGTCAGCGCATCCTCAAACGTGGTGAAATGTCGGGAGTAGGGCAGCTTGCCAGCTAAAACGTCTTTTTCCAAATCGTAATAGGCGTTGTCAATGCCGTTGTAGGTAGTGACGATGTTAATTCGGCTCCCCCAAATTCGCAGGGCTTTAGCAGCCTTCAAAAGCCCATTCAGGTCATCATGGAATGCCGCCTCGTCGATGACTACCCGCCCTTGGCGCGATCGCAGATTTCGGGGACTGCTGGAAAGAGCCTCAATCTTGAATCCGCTGTTGAAATGCAGTCGGAAAACCAGGATCGATTTTTCCTCATCCCCATCTCGGAATATTTCCTCATCCTCTTCAATTGCCGATGCTGCCAGTTGATAAGCCTTTGCCCAGTCCGCTGCATCTTGGATAAAGCCCCTGGTCATATCTTTCTCATAGCCGATGTAGAAGCTGTTTTCGCCTTTCGCTTCGGCAGCAGCTAGAGCGCAGTCCCCAGCTTCACACCAGGAAGCGCCAATGCGTCGGCTTTTTGTCCACATTTTTACGCCAGATTTGTCCCGCAGCCAATTCTGTTGATAGGGAAGCAAAAGCTTGGGGACATCTTCAGGCGGCAGTTTCAGGGCGACTAAACTCATTCGACAATCCCCAAAATCTGGGCGCGGATTGCTGCCGCTGTCTCCGGCGATAGCCCCTCCCGCTGGACTGTTTTTTCGACTTCTTCAGCGGCAACCTTGGCTTTTTGACGCACCTCGGACTGGTATTTTTTGACTGTAACTGAACTGCGATTGAGATCGGCGATCGCTCTCACCAAAGCCGGGAAAGAAACATCTTCCACCTGATCCATTTCCACCAGCACCCGAAAAAGCTTCTCTTGGGCAAGGCGCGTCAGCGCATCTCCCATCAGATTTTCATCATCGTGGGTAACTTCCCCAATTGCCTTAATCTGTTCGGCGACGGTTTTGAGATTGGATAATTGCTGTTCAAATTTCTGCCCGTAGCGGTGCAACGTGCTGCGAGAGATTTCAAAACCTTGTTCGCGCAGCCAGCTAGCCAATTCGGTATAGCTAGAAAAGGCATTTTGCAACAGCTTTTTATCTAGTTCCCGGCGAACATCTTCGGGTAGCAAGGAGATAGCGGATCTAGCTGGCATTTTTTCTTGGTAAATCTACCGTTAGGGTTCCCGTTCAGGGAACCCTGTAAATACCGTCAATCCTTGGTTCTATGCAACTTAGACCTGTATTGTTTAATCTTGCCGTGCGCTCTTTAGCCGCCGCTGTCACTGGCAATCGTCCCAAAATCTCCGTTGAGCAAATTGCCTTAGTCCTTGGTGAAGAAGCTCTCCGGCAATATTTCGCTGAACATCCCGAATTGCAACAACCGCAATAAACAAAAAGTGGGATATGAATCATATCCCACTAATATCACTATTCTTCCTCTTCAGATTGATCGCGATCCTCAAAGGGATCTACCTCTTCTAGCTCTTGACATACTCCCCGCCCTAAAAGTGCGGGGATTCTGGGTTCAAACAACAGTTGCAGGCGCAGCCCGTCTTACACTATCTCGCCCAACAGACAATGCCCTGCCTGCTTCTACCATTCTATCAGAAAGCCGTCCTAGAATGACGGGGCTTTATACCCATTTTTCTGGTAAAAAGAAACAGTCAGATTGCAGTCAATACAAGTGAACATTATCGTTCCTTTGAACCTTGAGCATCCGCAGCGAGGGCAGCACAAACCTTGAAGAGTGGAATAATTCATCACCCCTCCAATTAAAGACTTTTCCATAACCCCACAGCCCCCAATTCCCGAAAAGCATCGGCAAATTTTTTAGTTCTCGCCCCCCAGTAAAACACCACCATAATTGAGTCCCGCAAGAAACAAATTGCGTTGACACTACCCTTAGAACTGCTATCTAAATTGAGGATATCGTTGAGCGTCTCGGTCATCAAAGCACCACTGGGAATCACCGCGATCGCCTCAGCAATTTGCCCCTTCAGACCCACAGGATCAATCATATTCTCAATCAACTTCTCCATGAACTCGTAATCGACTAAATCTCCTTGAGGGGGCAGATACACTTGCTTGGCAAAGGTGGTTGCAGTAGCTAAATGCTCGGTTTCGCAGTTACTTCCAAAAAAATCAGCCCCAAACATTTCCTCAACTGCTTTTTTGATGGCATCTTCTAGTGTTACCTTAACTTCAGTTGCTGCTGGTAATTCCGCCTTCAACTGATTCCAAGCCGCCTGATAATTTTCATCCCATTGCCAAGCTGGATCGAACTCGCTGAAATGCTGCTTGATTTTATTGATAGTGCTTTCTTCCGCATTAAAAGCATCTTCCAAGCCATTAGCATAGTGACCGCGAAGCCACATTTTTAATAGCCCATAGGCATTGTTCCGCTCTTTTTCATTATCTTTTTGGGGAACGGCAGGAGGGCTGCTGACTTCTGGTTGCTGTTCGGCTAAAACCTGGAATTCATGTTCGCGATAGGTATCTTCTTCCTTGCCATCATCAAATAGAATTGTCCAAAATTTTGTTTTTGGGTCATACGCGGTCAGAGTCCCCTTATGACCGCCGTATTTAATTCTGTCTCCTACTTTGCACTTGGGAGATGAATCTGTGCTTTCGGGTTTGGGCGCAACAAAATAATCTTGCGCTCCGGCAATTGTCCGTGATAGTGGTGTTTCGCCTTCTTTGATACTTGGAATATCGACATGGTAGCCATCGACAGACAGGATGCGATATTTACTGCCATCTCCTTTGAAGTGCCAAGCCTGCCAATCCACTTTGTGCGTTCCTTTAACCCAATTAGGGTGGAAAGAACACTGAATTTCATGTCCTCCAACCTCAATCGGGAAATTTTGAGGTATTCCCCAAGGATCGATATTTGTTTGGCCTAGCAGTCCCTTTTCCACCTTCATAACTGCCCCAGTTTCTGATGCTATTTTCACCATTTCATCCTGGGGGTTGCTCAAAACAGTCACATACTTATCTTCCCAAATACCTCCAGTTACTCTGGCGATCGCGCCTATTCCCATCGGCCTTAATGGAACCGCCTTTTTGTTCTTCCGCTCAGTTGATTGAGTGTAAGTCGAACCATTGCGATTAACCGTTACCGTCCCTGACGATTTTTTAATCTGCGCTGCCGCTGCTTCTAATTCCTCCACCGTGCAGCCGCAGCGTTCTGCCATCTTCGCACCATCCGAAGATAGCAACTCCTTCTTTAATTTGCGGACAAAAGATTCATCCACCGCACACATTTTGGCGATCGCTACATTGCTTCGCTTACTCCATTCCTCATCCCGCAACGTTCGCAATACCGCCCGTCGCTTATCCGCATCCGTTCGAGGCAACCCATTCTTCCGGTTTGCCTTCAACGATGCTTCCACCGCATCTCGCTGGGTTCCCTGAGAGATTAGGCAGGGAATTTTTTCAGGAATATTATTGCCAGCATCATCCTTCCAAAGCTCAATAATCCGCTCCAGAAAATCTTGGTCAAACAACCCCTCAAACTTCCGAGCCTCATCCAACCCCGCCAACTCCGCCAGCGGTCGAGGCAAATCGCCCTCCTCAACCTCCAACGCAATCAGCAGGCTCGCCGTCCGATGGAAGCCATCATGCAGCCAGTAATCGCTCCCATCAAAAAACAACTCCACCGGGGGGAAAGCCTCACCCTTAATCCAGGCCGCAATATAATCCCGCATCTGCTCAACATTGTAAGCGGCACGGCTTTGCGTCCCCCCATCTCTCCGAATCAAACGCGGGTCCAAATAAGTGACTTCCGCTGTCATTGGTTTTTCTAACGTTCCAACCATTTTTTTAACGCCTCAATAGCTTTTGATTGTTGATTTTTTGTCAGCCATTCAACTCGACTGTTGCCGAACATTCCTTCTAGCCAATGATTTAAAGCCTCTTCCCCTCGCTGCTGCACCTTCCCAGACTTATAAAGTTCAATCCACAGAGCGCGAATCTTATCAATCGGGGTTTTCTTCTCTTTATCCCGACTTTTGGGACTAAATCTTTGGACTTTAAATCCCTGTTTCTTCATTGCCTGAAGCACCTTCTTCAAATTCTGAATGCTCAGAAACTTACAGCTAGTCTCCCCAGCAATTCCATGAATCAAAGCTTGATAAATCTCGTCATTCATTTGCAAATATTTCTTGCCTTGATGAATCTGAATTAATAAGCTTTTTCGTTCCGATTGGTCTTGTGTCATCGCTTTTTTACCTACAATCGGCGAATCCTTCAAAGTCCCTCTCCCAAACTTGGGAGAGGGATTTAGGGTGAGGGCAAACAAGGGAAATTTAATTAGCTCTCAAATTCGCAAGCTGGTAACATTTCCATTGGTCTGCCCTCCGGCAGTTCCCACCACTGCACAGGTTGAGGTTGATTATTCGTTCCATATCCCACCGCAATCTTTTCAGTCGTAGGCGTAATGCAATAGACGCTTTCTGGGCTATAAAACTGAGTTGCGGTTTGCTTACCCTTGGTATTAGTTACATCCAGCCGGATAAACGCTTTGCCTGCAATTGTTTGCTCAGTTAAATATCCTCCCAGCTTGCGATGTCCCATAACTTCCAGAATTACCCATCCCTCAAAGCTGCCTTCACTCTTCTGATTTTCTTGGATGTTTAATGACGTTTCCATTTGCTTTTCTCCTTTGTTTAATCGGTTCAAGAACAACTCTTTCGTGCGTCGTGTATCTGTGCTGGCAAACCCGACACACCCTGCGCCTGCGGATATGATTGAGATGATGGGCGGTATCAATCACCTGACTTTTTGAATCTCCGCATTGCGGACACTTCATTCCCTCACTCATTCCTCACCCACAATTTCCCAATAGAAATCACCCGCTTCTAACAACCCTTCCTGAAACAGAAAAGAAGCCAAAGCCGCCGCACATAACTTGTCAAAATCCATCTCCTGATGCTGCTCCACATACTCCCGACAAATCCCGTGCAACTCCTCTGGAATATGCGCCACGCAACTTATCTGCACTGGGCGCGAATAATTTTTGTGCTTCACCTTGGGAACAGCCGCACTCAGATTAATTCCAGGAATTGCCATCTGCCCCGTCAGCCTTGGCAGCGTCTTTTTTAAACGGGAAATTACCCGTAAAGAAGAAACAGCCCGCACATGGAACCACTTGCAAATTCCCATCACCTCATCCGGCGTTTCCGCCCACCAATACCCCCGCTCCGGCGTAGCGCAAATTGGGTATCCCTCATCTCTCAGCACCGTAATTATTTCCCGTAACTTCCGTTCCTTGCTATCACTGCTATGGTGCTTAGAAATTGCTTCAATCAAATCCTTCGCTCGCATCCCCTGATTTTGTCCGACGCAATAATTCGATAAAAAAGTCAGTACCTCTTCTGCCGTTATTTCCTGCATAAATCCTCCTTTGCAATTTTGACAAGGCTATCAATTGGTACTGAGTGGTAAATAATATCCAATTCGCAAGTACCGTCATCATTGATTCCCACAATTTGGAAAGGATTAAGTTTGGCTAAATACTCAAACTGGCTATTCCAAATCACCCAATCTCCCACCTGATATACCGGAGTTGTGGGCTTAGTTTCCAACACTAATTCCCCCATAATTACCTCCCCACCACAGAGGGCAATCTCAACTTAATAGCTGTTGATTGCGTCGCCGTACCCCGCAAATTAGGGATAGTAATTTCCCCCACTGTTGCCCCAGTTGGCATCACGATATATGGCAAAAATGCCTCCTCAAAAAATTCAACCCCATGCCGTACCGACCACAACTTAGATTCAATCGCGCTAATTAACTTGCGCCACTTCTCTTTTTGCACCTTTACGCAAACCTTCTGGGCTTCCTCCACCGATAAAACCTTGCCAGTCAAAGTATTTCGATAAAACTGCCCTTTAGTCGGCAAAATCACCAGAATTCGCAGGCAATACCCTGACATCACAAACTCAACAGTTGCCGAACCTTCTTGCCATTGATAAATAAACTTAGTCGCACCATTGCTAACCAGCAATTTTTCCAAATCCAAATAAGAACACCGACTGAAACTATTCATTCAAACCTCCATTTTTTCCGCAATCTTTCCTATTCCCCCCTTTTTAAGGGGGGCTAGGGGGGATCTCCTACCATTTCAGGTAAGCTTTTCTTTTTCTAAAACCGATTCTTCCTTCCAAAACATTTAGCCCCAAATAAACTTTTTCCCTTGGTAGGTCTACTACTGTGGCTAACTCCACCACTTCCATTGCACCCCGTTCTCGCAAGATTTTGACCAGTTTAGCTGCTATGTTTTGGCTATCCGAAACATGGGACGGTCTTGTTTTTGGTTTGACTTTTTTCATCGCTTTCACAATCTCCCTAAATTGTGGTTCCGGTAAGTGGATAAACCGACCGATCGTTGAAATCAAAAACGTGCTTTTTAGGAGCCTCAAACAATGGTGGCAACACCCCCGTATCTCGTACTAATTGATACTTTTTGTTTTTGCCGCCCCCTGTCAAATATCCCGCTCGCTTAAGAGCCGAAAGATATCCATAAAGCGGATAGACGGCTTGGCGCGTAAAAACTTGCGGTTTCGTTTGTTCCATCTCGGCATCAGCACAAAACCAAATTTCTTGCACGCTGAAAGTTTTGAGCAATCGCATAGCCTGCCAATATCGGTAATAGCGATCTGGAGAGCGCCCAACATTCGGATCTAATATTTTTCCCGATTCATCAAGTATTGGCGCTTGTACCCCATTGGTTTTAATCAATTGGTAAAGCTTTTCTCGCCCAACTCTAGGATGCTGTCTAAGATATTTGTGTTCTTCCAATGCCTTGATGTATCGATTGATAAAGGCTCGCGATCCGCCAGATTCTTCGGTTATTTGAGCTATAGTAAATTGCTCTAACCTCATCATCGCTTGCCACGCTAAAGTCCTAGTTGTAATTTTGCTCATTTGTTCCCCCCAAATCGCAGTTGAGTCAAACAGGGAATAATTACCTCGGCATCGCTTTGATAAGCTCCGAAATAGCACTTCCGTCCAATTATTTCCCCTGCCAATTGGTGAGCCTTCCACCCTTCCAGATTCCGTCCCTGGAATAGCCAGCCTTCGTAAAATTCGATGTAGTTAATCAGTTCGCCTATTGCTTGGCACAAAGCCGCACTATATGGCGTGTTAGTCCGGTCTACCAACCCTACTGGCGGCTCCAATTGCTCCAACAACTCCACCAGCAATTCATCATCACCATTCGGCGCGTAGTAACACCGCTCGCGGATAAATTCCGCTGCAATTTGTTCGCATTCCCAAACACTTAATTGCGCCGCACTTGCCGAAAATTCCCCAGTTTCTTGTGTCGCAATCCAATTAATCAATTCGTCAACTCGATCTACCAAATCCTGGGTATAAAGTTGTTGCCGAACTGGAAAAGAAATAACGTTGGCTACCATTAGCTTTTACCTCCCTTGCGTTCCACGTATGCTTGCCATTGGTCCCGAGACAAATCTGCCCAGCGCTGCTGCCGTGCCACCCGCTCCCGTTCTGCTAAAGCGTGGATGGCGCGGCGGGTACTGCCCTTGGTTTCCTTGAGAATGTCGGCGTATTGGTCGGGGGAAATCTTTACCTCGCACAACTGTTCTGCCAGCAGCGCGATATCTTCCTCATTGCAGAGATAAAATTCCAGTTTTTCGATAAAGCGGCTATCCAGTTGCTCATCTCTGGAAAGCAGCCGGGGAACAGTTTCATTGCCCACGAAAATAATCGGCGAATTAGCCTTGTCGTGAATCGCTCGCAGCACATCCAAAACCTTACGGTTGTCAGCAATCCGGTTCACCTCATCTATGAACAAAGGTCGTCCCGATGCCTTCAGGCGAGCTGTCACCAAATTCAGCGTTTCCGTTGCCGAGCGCTTCGGTTCGCTCCCCAGTTCCCGGACAATTTTGCTCAGGATGCCGTAGGGCGTATCAGTGCTGTCTGCCTCAATCCAGATGCCTCCCAACTCCACGCAGAGCTTGCCGCATAGAGTGCTTTTGCCCAGCCCTGACTTGCCGGAAATCAGAATCATTCGCTCTCGGATGACATCGGGCAGGTTCTTGATGCGGCTGTATGCCAGCGTTATCAAGCTGTAATTGCGGATCGGAACTATGGCTGTTTTCATGGGATAATCTCCTTAAAACGTTGTGTTTTTGCCCCCTGGTCAGAGGTTTCAATTCGTGCCAGGGGGATTTTTAACTGGCTTTCCAGGCAGTTTGGAGCGCGTCCAAAACCTCCTGCTGGCTGAGTCCCCGTGCTTTCAGGGCGAGGAAAATCCCCTCCCCTTCGCTGGGATCTGCCAAAAATTCCACCATCCACTCCAACTCGCTTGGTGAAACAGTGCCGCTCTGAAGCCTTTGCCAGAGCGCAAACCAGTAGTCCGCATCCCAAAAAGTGATGGGTTCCGCTGGTTGAGAAGAAACTTGTTTCGGCGGTGGGGCTAGCTCCTGTAGTTGATGAGCTAGTGCAGCTGCCGATGGGGTAGGTTTGTCTGCTGCCAAGGCTTCCAACGCCGCCGCCGCCGCTTCCAGAGCCGGGGAACTATGGGGCGAATCCTTGGTAAATGCCTTCACGTTTTCCACTGCCTTCACCAAGCTGTGGGGATTGCTGGCAATGGCGCGTTTCAGTTTTCGGGCTTCCTTCCGAACTTCGGCAATGCCAGCCTGGGAAGCTTTGTAGAGTGCATTGGCTTCCGCCGCAATTTGTGCCTGGTCAAAATCGGGATGCCCCTTCAGCGTCGCTTCGCAGAGGAAGCGGTTTAGTTCTGGCGAATCCCAGATGTAGATGCGGTTGGCATCCGTTGGGTGCAGGCGGACATGGATTCTGTCCCCCACTTTGTCGCCCAATTCCGGCGCATTGTAGTAGTAGCCTCCTACTTGAACGCCGTGTTTCTGCACCTTTTGGAAACCATCCTTGCTCCGGGGGGACTCCATCAACAGAAAATCTAGCAACCGGGGATTTTCGATTTTCCGAGGTTGCCAACCATTTGCCGTGCATCCCGCCAAAGCCTCCATTGGGGTGCGCCCCCCCAAACCCGTGCCGTATTTGCCGTGTGGCGTGTTGGCGTATTCCGCGCACCAACCATCCGTCCAGGTCTGGAATTCCTCCACCGTCATGCTCAGGTGAACTTCCAGCCGTTCTCCCGTCCGCAGTCGTTGCCGTTGTGCCACATTGCTCCCGCCATATCCCGGTAGCATGGGCAATTTGTCGTGTTGGAAAGTGCCTATGAACCGTTCAATAAACGGTTTCTGTTCGGGACTTTTCGGCGTACACCGCGCCGCATCCAAATCCTGCGGATCGATGCCTAGAGCGAGCAAGAAGTACCGCACTCTGGCAGAAATGTAGTCTTTGCCGTTGTCCGTCTTGACCACCGTTGGCGCGCCCCAATCCGTAATGGCATTCCGCAGCAGCAAGCAAATTGCCTCGGCATTGCTGGTGGGGAAAACCTTGATTGTGGCGCGGCGAGTTGCCACGTCAATTGCGGCTACCAACGCATGGCGAACTTCCTTCCATTCGCTCTTGACTTCATCCCAAACTCGCAAAAATAGATCCAGCGGCGAACTATCCGCTTGCCATTCCTGGTTCGGCTCGGTGATGTTCTGGGAGCGCGAGCCAAATCCCGGCATAATCGAGCTTTTGGCCTTGTCTGGATCTGTATAGTGCCGCCACAGTTGTTGGCTCTCTTTTTGCAGTTTGTCCAGATACCGCCAAATCTGTTGTTCTGACGGGATTTTGGCAAATTGGTACTGGGTGCTGAGGGCGAGTCGAATTTGGGGAATTGACCACAATCCCCGCGAGGCTTCCACGCAAGCTTGGATGGCAGTTTGCAGTTCTGGACTGTTGTCAATTAGTCCCGATCCGGCGCGGTGACAGCCCCGCTTATCTCCCAAGGTGGTCAATCCGGTTTTTGCTTGGGAAAGTTTGCGGTACAGCGTGGCGCGGCTCAGTCCTTTAATTACCCCGTAGACATCCACATCCTTGGGAAAAACTATTTCCTGGGATTTAAAAAATTTCAGGAAGCAGTCTAGGCAAGGTTCTTTTTTGAGTTCCTGGGGGCTGCACCAAGTTTGGGAAAATTCCTCAAATGCGCGAATTACTTCAATCCAGGCGCGGGTAACTTCTGGCTTGCTGGGTGCGGCTGTCAGGGTGGGCAGGCTGGGCGCGGGGGGAATTGGTTTGAGTTTTTTCTCCCGCAGGATGGTGATGGTTTCGGGTTTGGGTTGGGCGATTTGGGCGATCGCTTCTACCGCCTCTACTTTTTCCGGCGCGGGGATCTTCGGTTTGTCCGAGGATATGTGCAGTAATGCTGCCTGAGTTTCTGTGGGTAACGCCGACAACAAATAAGCGCGTCCCCCTCCATTTCCATACCGCTCCTCATATTGCCACTGCTCTTTTGTGGCTTTCTTATTGATGCCCCGTTTAGACTTAGGTATCCCCGGAAGCTCTTGTTGCTGCGCCAATTCTTCAAGCTCAGAGGCAGTGAAAGTTTTCTTCACTTTTCCTCCTTCTGGAGAGACACAGGAATTAATTGAGCGTCCAGCCAATTAACCAGAGCATCAGAAATAATCGCGTCGATTGGCATCCCCTTCAGGGCTTTTGCCAATCTGATGCGATCTCTAAGCTGGGCGGATACTCGCCCCGACAGCATTACTCTGCCTTCTGTTGCCTGTGTCATACCAGTTGTCAGAATGTCTACATTTCCATTGTTATGGACAACGAACAATTTGTCCATAGTTTTGAACAATGAATTTTTGTAAAGCAAACTTTGGTATAGTTCTTTAAATGGTTTGTGTCATAGTGGAAAGCAGAAGCCTAGCTAGAAAAGACATGATTGCACCATCAGTCCCCCCATCAGTGGCACGTAGAAAAAACAGAACAGCGGTCAAACGAGCCTGGTTTGACCGCCAAGGGCTTATAAAAATTGGCGAAATTATTCGGACAGCCAGGGAATCAGCCAATCTATCTCTAGACGACGTGGCTGAGATGACGGGCTATGCTAAAGCCACAATCAGTTATTTGGAAAATGGTGCAAATAAAATCAATCCGCCGCTGTTGGAAGCTTTGCGCCGGATTCTCAAACCAATAAACCCCGACACTGGCAATGTGTACGGGGGATGGGAGCTATTGAGTATGTCTTTCGTGATTCGCTTAGAAGAGATAGATGAAGTCTAATTATCGTCGTAAGCATCAATAATCGCCGTTGGGAAACCTTCGGCTTCTTTCCCAAATTGAACCCATTTCACACCCAGGGCATCAGCTTTCTGGGCTATTTTTTTCCAGTCGGCCTCGGCCTGTTTAAGAGTCTCGCTGTTGTGTGCCTCGACGATCATGCGATCGCCTTTTACCGTAATCGTACAACCCGGACATAATTGGCCTAATCTGTTCTGAGCTTCTTGATAGAAAAGCTGAATTTTTTCACTATCCGGATCAAAATCTGCTTCCGCGATTTGGCAAGGCTCAATCCCCTCAGTAGCCTGCAATAACAAAGTTTGCTCTTCATAAAGAGACGTTAGCTCGGCTTGAAGCTGAAGTACCCTCGCCTCTGTGAGATTGGGGGATTGTATTAAAGCAATTAGCTCTTTTTGTCTTTGAAGGTTGATGGCTAATTGCTCCTGTGAGGATTTAGGCGTAGGCATAAACGTCAGAGCCAGAAGCAAGGTTAATAATCCAAGTAAATTGTTATATTTCAGCCTTTGGAGCAATAAGAAGCTGCTACCGTCTTTACTATCATTCTGCCAGACGCGCAAATCATGAAGTGTTTGCAACATGGCGGTTCATTTCCACAATTAGTCCAACTGTACCATTCTTTTATTACTTCGCAACCTTTATCCTTCTTATTTTGTTTTGTACATTCACCCAAAGAAACGACTTGGATAGTCGGTGGTTGATGAACAACCATGTCAGGAAGAATCATGGTAGATGCTTTTGGTAGATGTCTGCGTTCCCAGTTCCCAGTTCCCAGTTCCCAGTTCCCAGTTCCCAGTTCCCAGTTCCCAGTTCCCAGTTCCCAGTTCCCCCAGTATATGACTGCTTTTTTGCTATTGACTACTCTGATCCAAACCCTGTTCTCCCAGTAATTAAACATTAGGCTTGAATCTAAATACGGCACTTAACGACATCTTCGGTTTGTACGAAGATGCAAACAAAAACTCTAACCGTTCCAACTTGCAAGTCCTGTTAGGGTATTGTCCAACCCAGCTTTTGAATGTCTAACCGTTACCTAAAATAGCTGGTTGACTGGAGCGATCGTGAGCTACTAGCAGGGTTTCAAAAATCTTGTGGCTGCAAAACCTCTGATGTTATAGGCAACAACTGAAGAATAGCCAGTTTCCCCACTACTGCTCAAAATCCCCAATCTTTTACCGTGAGGAATAGAGCCAATCACCTCAGCATCTTGATCGCGAAGATTGAGGCTATCTTTGGGATTTTCCAGCGCCACGCAGACGGTGGGTATTAGCCGACCGTGATAGCTGGGGTCGCTCAGGCTCAGGGTTTGAGCAGTGAGGTTGAGAATATAAGAGTCCCCGCCACTGCGATTAGTGGCATACTCTCCATCTCCGAAAGTTACCGTGTCTCCAATCCCCAAACTGCCATCTAGTTTGAACAGCGACATGAACATTCCGCCTTGTCCATCGCAAACCACTGCTCGCCATTCCTCCGTGAAAACATCCTTTACAATTCGGTCATTATTACTGGGACATGGGGCATCATCCGAAATTCCGTGAGCAAGTGCTGGGAGGGGCAGAAACGAAAGCAGCGATATTAGAACAGGAATAACGATTTTCATGGGTTTATAGGTTTTTTCATTACTTGGACATCAGTTGGACTTCACTTTGATTTTAGTTGGTTTTCACTTGGCGACAAAACGAAAACCAACTCAACCCAAAACCATATCAAAACGATATCTGCTATAGTTTAGATAATTTATCAACTTGATAAGTATGCTGAGATCGAGAGTTGTTTGCCAAGCCCCATCTGAAGCACACTGGGAAGCGTGGAAGCTACAGAGAAAAAGGCAACAAAGGCAAATGGAGCCAGAAGAATTCCTAAAATACTGGGATGTGTCCCGCGAAGAAATCGCTACGATCTGCGACTGCTCGGTTGTTACCGTCAACTTCTGGTTTGCCCCATCAAGCCACAGAAGACCCAAGGAAAACCACAAACAGCAGCTAGCTCTCGCTCACCACATTTGGACAGCCATAGAAACCGAACCAACCTTCTTGCAGAAAATGAGGGATATGTATAGCCCAGAGCGCAAGCGTCTACAATAGCCAAATTAATTATCACATTGATAATTTTACTTGACCCGCACCATGCGGGTTTTTTATTGTTTGGATATCAGTTGGTTTTCATTTTGATTTCAGTTGGATTTCATTTTGCACCCAAATCAAAACCAACTCAAAACCAAACGATATTCCCATCAACGTAAACCTATGTGGAAATAACAGTCGATCGCTTCTCCATTGCCACAGCAGCAGAAATAGTTGAAGTTACACCCGAAAGACTCAGGCAGTATCGCCAACAAATTGCTGCCGCTGCTCCCCTGGAATTCAAAAAATTGAAATTCCGGAATCGCCACAAAACCTACACCCCAGAACAAGTAGCCGCCTTCCAAGGCATTCGCAGCCTCTACCTCTCCGGAATGGAAGAGGCAGAAGTAATTGACCACCTCAAACAAAAAGGAATTCCCTCCCATGAAACCCGAACGAATCAAACAACTTGCCCAGATTTATAAATGCGAAAAAACCCGCATTGAAACCGTCATCGCCGAACTATCCGACCACATCAACCCTGAACAAATTGATGAAATGGTAGTCACCGTCATGGACCTAGTTCGCGACGGCATCGAACTACCACAAGCCATCAAAACCGCCATCACCAACCGCCGCAGTCATCAAGTTACAGAAGGAGTCCAAGGCATCAGCACTGGCCTCTCCGATCTAGGAGACAAAAGCATCGCCAAAGCCCGACAAATGGGCGAATTAATGGGCGTAAAAATGAAAGCCGTTACCCTTACCACCGCCGCCCAAGTTGTCAGCGGCGCAGTAGAACCCCAAGACCCAGACATCAAAAGCCTCAACGACCAACTTGAAACTGCTTTTTTCGGGGAATTGGATATTACCAAAGAATCCCTCAATCCCCTGAAATACTTGAACGAAATGCGCTCGAACCCCACACAGCGGCAACTGAAATCGGCAGACAACTTGGTAGAAATCTCCGCCGAAACATTGACCTAGAAAAACGTGAGGCAGTTAATACCACCCTAGTGATTTTCTGCCTCAGCACCAGCCTAGGAGCGATCGCCCCCACAGCGATCGCCCAAATCCAAACCCCCAACCTCCCCCCATCCCACTTCACCCCCCTCATCGGCGGCAGCATCGGCATGGCACTTGCCATCCTTATCACCCTCACCCAACGCAACAACCCATGACCTACATCATCGCCTTCATCTTTGTTGTCATCGGTGTCAGCACCAACAACTGGCTGCTCATCGGCATCGGTATCGCCCTTGCCTTCCTCAACAACAGATAGCCCTCCAATTCAAAATTATTTCCATTCCTCATTTTGAATTTTGAATTTTGAATTTTGAATTCAAAAGCACCTACCAAAACCATGCCCACCGCAACCCTCGAACTCATCTCCGACATGGCAATCGGCGCATCCCTCTCCATCCCCTACAGCACCATCATCGCCACCGCCGCCAACCTCGCCATCGGCCTCAACCCCGTCCTCATTCTCTCCGGCGCAATTATTGGTGCGATCGCAGGCTCCCTCATTCGGACCCAAAACCGTCGCCAACTCATCCCATTAAGAGCATGATGTACCACCCCACCGAACTAGACGAAGACGAACGCGCCCTAGAACAAGCCCTCCCCGGCAACGACGAACTTTCCCGGCGCAGACGCAAACGCCGAGCCAAAAGCTGGAAATTTCCCCTCATCGTTTGCAGCGGCTCCCTGTTACTAGGTGCAGTCCTCATCCTTATCGTCGGACGCACCCCCCAAACCGCCTCCCTTGGCGACGCACCTTTGAGCGAAACCCGGAAGAGTTACTTGGAAGCTCGCGATCACATGGTCGAACTCATCACCAGATACGATCGCAACCCCCAAGTCCTCAACCAAAACAACAAAACTGGCCTCATTCAAAAACTCATCCTCAACGATGCCACCCGCATCGCCGAAGCCGTTAACCAGCAAAGATCAGAACCCAAAAACCCCGCCTACCGCAAACACGAATCAGTCGGATACTTCCTCGCCTCCACCAACGGCGCAAAGCGCATACTCCGAGCCGCCAACGGCGAAACCCCCACCCTTGTGTGGAGCGACGGAACCAAAGAAAAACTCAGCCCAAGTCAAACAATGGCACTTGGACTCATCCAAATGACCGCCGTCGTCGAAGCCCAAACCCTTCCCGTCCGCTACAACTTCTCCCCCGCCGAGCTAATCACCGATCTTGCCACCCATCAAAGCGAAACCCGTTTCAACTACGCCAAATATCTCGCCTCCCAGAACCTCAGTGACCCCGCCGCCGAACTTCAGCAAGTCAACGAATTCCAGCAACAACTTGCACCCCCCATCACCCCACCCAAACAGCAACCACCCCCTGTCAACCCCAAGGAACCTAAAACAACACCCAAGCCATGAACTCACCGCCCCCCGTCCTAGCCAAATACGGATTGAGCATCGGTTTTTGCACCCTTGGAGCCGCCTGCCTAGGACTAGCATTCATGCCCATCCAATACATCGGCACAACCGACCCCTTCACCAGCAAACAAGAACCCATCAGCCAACCCGCTCCCCAAGCCCCCATCCTTGCCCTTGCAGGCATCATCCTCATCGGCCTCGGCGGGTACATCGGCTACGAAGCATCAAGCACAGAAGAAGCAGAAGAACCCATCGACCAACCCACACCCCAGCAAATCGCCAAGACCACCGCTGCCGCAGTTGAATCCGCAGTAGTCCAGCAAATACAAGCTCCCGTCGTCCCAGAACCCCCCCAAACAATAATTGCGCCCCAATCCACCACTTACACCCCTCCCACCTACACCACCGTCGCCGATAGCGAAATCCCAGAATACGAACCCATCTCCCACGAACCCTACCAAGAAATTCACTCCCTCATTCACCATCCCTGCGTCCTCGTCTATGGAGAACAAGGCAGCGGCAAAACCTCAAAAATGGCCTGGTTAGTGGGGCAACACATCAAACTCGGTCATCAAGTTGAAATCGTTGACCCCCTTTGCAAATTTCGTAGTTGGCAACCGCTCAAAGTTTGGGGACGAGGCTATCAATATCAAGATGCCGAAAAGGGCATAGCCAAATTCACCACAATTGCCCAAAAAAGATTGCGAGATAGAGGTACAACCAACTACGAACCTTTGGATGACATTCATCTCTTTTTGGCACTAGATGAAGTCACCAACTACGAAGACAACATCGCCCCAGAAACCATGCGCGAACTATTAAGCACCTGCACCCAGTTACTTCGCCAAGCCAACATGAGCATCTGCATAGTTTCGCACGGAGAAACCCTAGCTTGTATGGGCGGGAAAAGAGCCGCCAGTGGTAAAAGTGACGTATTAAAAAGGCAATTCAAAAGACTCCTTTGCACAGCCGTCCGCGACCCCTCCACCCCTGGTGGATTGAGATGCTCAGGCAAAGCCACCCTCAAATACATGACCGGAGAACAAGAAATTTTCAGACAGATAGAAATCCCCCGTTGGATGACCGCCCCCAACAAAGATCGCGACTATACCAAATTCTTTCCCGCCGCCCCATCACCCGATGGACTAAGCCCCGAAGAATTCAAGCAAAAACTTGACGACAACTGGAAATAAAAATCATGCACTCCCCACAAGACCCCCGCAATCTCCCACCCCGTCCCCCATCTTCTTCCAATCCAATCGTTCACACCCCACCTTATTACCCAACAGTCCCCCACAATCAACCGCAACGTCAAAACACCATCCAAACTCTCAAAAGTCTAGGCTTAACTCAATACATAGAACCATCTGTTCTCACCCAACTTGCCATCGACGCTGAAGTTGACAAAGCAGTTATTAAAGCCCACAAAAGAATAGCCGATCGCATTACCAGATATTCCGAATTCAACCACCTTAGATACCTTTGGCATCTTCTCGCCCTAGCCCCAGCTCTCATAGTATTAGCAGCAATCTTAGTCCTGTATTGGAACTTTCAACCCCAAGCCCGTCCCCAAATGCCCTCCCAGTTCGTTCCCAGCATGAAAAAAACCTAACTCCGTCCGCATATCCGTTGACTCTGTTACATCCGCCGATCAAACAACCGAGGATTTTTATGCTCAACATACTTACCGAACAAGACAGCCAACTCATTGCCCCGATCGTAGAAGCTTACGGACACCAACTTCAATCTTTCCCCCGCGACCAAAAATTGAAATTGCTCATAGTCATTACTCAAACCCTGCGCCTTCGCGAAGAACTTCCTGAAAGCTACATAGGGATGATAAATGTTTTCGATAACTTATTGCCAGCCTCATACTTCCATTCAAGATCTGAAGAACCATTCGCCCCGTTTTTTCGCTGGGTTATTATCCAACTCGATGCCCTCAGCAACCAAGGCATATTAGTTCTTTCCGAAACACTCATCAAACAACTCCAATATCAAACAGATTGAATAACATCTTTATGCAATGTCACGAATGCCCATTAGCAAAGCCCTACTACAACCTTTACCAATGCGAACCCGTAATAGCTGGATCAATAGTCCAAGGAGAGCAAGAAGCTTGGCATCAGTGCTATTCACTCTTGCAGGAAAAAGGTTATCAATTTGACCAAAACCTACAACTTGTCAGCAACTATCCTTGCCATGAAATAGAAATAACCGAGGCAGACATAGAAGAATTTGCCGATGAATTATCTGAAGAAGATCGAGCGCATTTTCTTTCATTCTTCCAATAGTCATGGCAAACCCACCCCACAAACCTTCATCAACATTAGAAATCATCACATTCGCAGCCATTTTACTTTTATTGCTCGACCAAATGGCATCCCCAGAATATCTCAACAGTCGATTTCTAAAAACCATTACTTCTTCAATTCTCAAGGTGAAATAATGTTACATAACAGCGAATCTAGTCAAGAATTTGAATGCTACATTGCCGAGGTAGACGAGATTGAAATAGGCGGAGTAATCGAAATAATTCAACTAACCCCCGATCAAGGCGGAGTAATCGGAGTAATTCAACTAACCCCCGATCAATTAAATCGTCTAGAGGTATTTCGTCAGACCTATCTAAAATGGGGCATTGATGAAGGCAGTGCGGACATGGCAGCTAAAACCTTAATTCAAGACGAAATCTTTGGAGTAGAACGACGCATCCCAGTACAACAATCAAACATGGATTTGGTAAACCAGTACATAAACTCGCATCCACTTTAGTCCAATGAGAAAACAAATCGCTAATTTTTTAGCTAACCGCGCTATACCCTGGGCAATGAATGGATTAGCACAATCAGTCTCAGAAATAAAAGCAGACAGACTAAAAAGTTATTTGCGCGAAGAAAGAGCCAATGCCGCCCAAGAATTGCTGAATTTAATGGAGAAAATAAACCAATACTTAACCGAATTAGGCTATATCAACGGTCAAGATTACACGATTACCCAAAGAGTTTTTGGCCTCCATGAAAATTTATGGGCAATAGTCGGCAATGCCGCTCCTGAAATCCTCAGTCAGGTTGAGCTATTGAAAGCCAAAATTGATGGCATTGATAACGTCGAACCCATTAGCAATTCCCCCTCGTACTGGCAAGAATATCAATATTGGTTGGGGCAACGGCAAGAATACGAACAATTAAAATCAACGAACCATCACTAGCGCAATCTCTGCTCCGAGATTAATTTTTCCAGCCCCGTAGCAGCGGGGTTTTTTATTATGAAACTGCACCTAAACCTAACAGTCGAAACAGAAAACTCCCCATCTCCACCCCCTTCCCCGCGCCCTATTTCCGCATCTCCTACAGAACATATTCCAGCAACTAATAATTGGCTTAAGCGCGGACTCACAACCTCCACCGTAATCCTCACCTTCCTAATTCTTTTCCCCCCTACTAATCTCTGGCTCAAATCCACCCCCGTCGCCAAAATTCTGCAAGGAAAGCCGCCTACCTACACAGGCAAAATTGTCTTCCCCCTCAAAGGACTAAATGCTCAAACAGCAAAAGTTACCGATGTTCCCAATAGTCCCCGTCCTTTAGGATGCAAAGCCAATTGTCGAATGCACGCTGGCACAGACTACGGCTACACCGGAGATATTCTCTCAGTCCTAGACGGCACTATTTCCGAAGTTAAACCCGATTCTCCAGTCGGCGGCATCGTCGGAGTTGAATCCGGCAAATACACCATTCGCTACGTCCATTTGAATCGCGATTCTGTCCGCAAATGGAAAATTGGTCAGCCCGTCCAAGCTGGTGAACTCCTCGGCATTGTCCGCGAAACCTTTGCTGGCAGTAGTGGCGCACATCCCCATATAGAACTCTATGAAAATGGCAAACTCAGCGACATTCGCCAACTGATTGGAGGTATCTAAAGATGAAAATAACCAGCATTATTTCAACGACTTGTCTTTTGGTTCTTGTATCAACAATTTCCTTAGCTAATCTTCCTAAAAAAGTCCATAACAGCAAAATCGACACCAACAACGCTTACGCACTTTCTCTCCTCCCCGAAGCCCAGCGCATCCAAAGCAAATTTAACATCCCACCCCAAATCACTATTGCCATTGCCATTCACGAAACCGACAACGGGCGAGCCGTCATTGGCGGCAACAATCATTGGGGTTTAAAGCACGTTGTCGGTTCCCCATCCCAAACCCGCACCACTGAATTCTACAATGGCAACAAAGTCTCTTTGATCGACGGCTTCCAGACCTGTCCTGAAATCAATCTTTGCGGCGATATCTTTGGTCGCACCTTCACCAATCTATTAGGTGAAGCCAACCTTAATCTGCTTACCACTGACCCCGATCGCGCCATCCGCATAGTTGGTCAACGATATGCCACCGATCCCAAATGGGCAGATCAAGTCATCAAGCACAAAGCCCAACTATAAATTTTTATCCTCGCTCAGTCCGATTGAAGCGTATTACAAGATTCTCTCTAGGCAAAAATACCGTACTACAACCCCTCTAATTCCGTCTCATTTTATCTGAAAGATAACCCTCTTATTGACCATATTCTCAATAATAACCAGTTCCGTTAGGGTTAGCTAGATCAGCCCGTCTCATTTTAAATGAAAGACTGAAAAGCGGCGATCGGCAAAACCCTTATCCCATATAGTCCCAAAAAGTCCCGCCAAGTCCAAAAATCTCATTTTAAACGAAAGCCTACACCCAGATTGTTGTAAGAAGGAGCATAACTAGGGTAGAGTTGAATAACTTGGCGGAAAGCCGCGATCGCTCCCCCTAGTTTCCCCTGGTCAGCCAGTGCAATGCCCAGATTGTTGTAAGCATAACCATATCTAGGTTGGAGTCGAATTGCTTGGCGGAAGGCGGCGATCGCTTCTTCTAGTTTCCCCTGGTTATACAGTGCTACACCTAGATTGCCGTAAGCAAAAGCTAATTCGGGGTCAATCTCAATCACTCTGCGCCAGATTAGTTCTGCTTGAAAATAGTTGCCATCAGATTGCGCTAAGATGCCTTGTTCAAATAGTTGGTCAATGCTTTGGGCAACTGCAGCGGGGGACGTTGCGGCGACGGACAAAGTTAACAGTAGTGCTAGTAACCGAGGGATTCTCACTATTCACCTCAAAGTCGAGCCAGAGATGGAGGCAATCTATCCTAGCTTAACTGATGAGCTTGTTTTAAGCGATCCTAAATTTAAATCACCTGATATCGATAGTCTGAGTGTTTTGAAAATATTTTGATACCACGCTTAAGTCCTCTGAAGAGGACTAATAATCATTTCTTCAGTCCTCTTCAGAGGACTTAGTTTATTAGACAGGGACTTGAGTCCCTGGCGGGTGCTATAAATGCAGTATCCCAACAAATTATGTACTTCACTTAACTGCAATCATCCAATCCGCCAGGGACTGAAGTCCCTGTCTCAAAGCTGAAGTCCTCTAAAGAGGACTAATAATGATTTCTTCAGTCCTCTTCAGAGGACTTAATTTATTAGACAGGGACTTCAGTCCCTGGCGGGTGCTATAAATGCGATGTCCTACATCATAAATATGCTAAGGTTTTCCAGAGGGGAAAATTTGGGAATATATCTACCTTGCGATATTCTGACATCCTCAACCTGAGATAGAGGGTAATAACGCCGGATCGTGAAATCATAAAAGAGGCGAGTTAATAATCCTTGTTACAGGTAGCAAAGAATGAGTACGACAATTGATAACTTTACCAAACAACTCCACGACAATTTAGAAGCAGTTGAAAATCGGGCAAAAGCCTTTAAAGATAGTATTCAATCTGTCACCGAAAAGACTCAAGGTGAAATTCAATCAAAACTTGATGAAGCCAAGACAAATCTAGATGCGAAGAAACAAGAATTTGATGAATATCGGGCAAAGCTCAAAACTCAATTTGATGAAAAAGAATCTGAAGTAAAGTCAAATATCGAGGAATGGAAGACCAGTCGAGAACTCAAGAAACTCGAAGAGCGGGCAGAGCAAGCTGAAGATTATGCCAATACAGCAATTTTATTAGCGATGGCAACAATGGAAGAAGCGGAAAAAGCCACCTTAGAAGCGATCGCTGCCAGACGAGATGCTGAAACTGCGGCAGAAACGACAGAGAAATAAGAGTTGATGCGATCGCTATTCCTGTCAGTCGTAATTATTAGGCGATCGCTCACAACTACCCCAATTTTCGGCGATCGCTCTTCCAACGAATAGTAAATATTGATATAATTTTACCAAATCATCCCCAAATTCAAAACAAAACCCTTTAAAACATCTTCCCCCGAAACCGTAGCAGGAGAATCCAAAACCTCAACCTCTTTTCCTGGTCTATAAATCTCTACTTGACGAGATTTACGATTAATTAATATACCCAAATACACACCATTATCTATATATTCCCTCATCTTTTCCTGTGTAGTCTTCAAACTATCACTAGGAGAAAGTAACTCAATCACAAAATCAGGACAAATGGGAGGAAACTTTTGTTTTTCTTCATCAGTTAAAGCATTCCATCTTTCTAACTTGATCCAAGAAGCATCAGGAGAACGATCTGCACCATTAGGCAATTTAAAACAAGTCGAAGAATCAAAAGCAATGCCAGTACCATCAGCATCAGTCCAATTAAATAATTGTTGATTTAGTCTACCATTACGATTTCCCGTTTCTCCTCCCGTTGGTGGCATAATTATTAACTCTCCATTTGCATTTCTTTCAAATCTCAATTCCCGGTTGTTTTGACATAGCTGAAAAAACTGCTCATCAGTCATTTCTATTAATGATTTCAAATTGACAGTTAAAGCATTCATAGTCATATCCTCATTGAATGTTCAGGGAGAAATTTTAACTATCTCATATCCTAAGAGTCTTTCTGATTAGGAGTTAAAGCGTCAACATTTCCATCAGCAGCAAAGGTATCCTCATTAACCTTAAATTGACCTCGATGATAAGAATACAGAACTTGCACCACAAGTCCATTAGCCCAAGCCTGAATATCTTCCTCAAATAAGGGGCTTTCATCCCACACAAGAGACCAAGCCTGACTGTAATAAACAAGCTTTTGAAGCTTCATCGCAGTCATCTCTCCTGTTTTGGTTAGGATATATTTCGCAACATCTACAGCGCGTGCCATATTCTTTCCCTTTTAGCTTTTAGCTAATTATTCCATAATTATAGCACACAAGAACATTAGGCTTTGGTTGCGATCGCATCAACAATCTATCTTCTAAAGGCGATCGCATCTACAGCTAGCAGCGATCGCGGCACGAATATTACTGCCACTACGGATCTGCACATCTTCAACCTAAGATGGATGGTAATAACTTTGGATTATGACATTATCAAAGAGTTATTTCAATTTTTCACCATTAAAAGAAACTAACTCATGGCATATACACATACGATTGTTAGTCATTTCCCCTCTCATACAGAAGCAGAAAAAGTCGTATTGGAGCTACAAAAAGAAGGCTTCGATCTAGAAAAACTCTCGATCATTGGCAAAGACTACCAAACCACTGAACAGGTAAGGGGATTTCTCACTTGGAAAGACACAGCTAAAGCAGGAGCCGTCGGAGGTGGTTATTGGGGTAGCTTTATTGGAGGTTTATTTGGCATTTTAGCAGGGGCTGGAGTGCTGTTTATTCCCGGAATAGCACCAATCGTTATTGCTGGTCCCATTGCCGGAGTATTAGCAGGTTGGTTGGAAGGAGCAATTGTGGGTGGGGCTGGTGCTGCGGCTATCGGAGGACTCGCAGGTGCGTTAGGAGGGTTAGGAATTCCCAAGAATGAGATCCTCAAATATGAAACTCAAATTCAAGCAGGTGAGTTCCTAATTCTGGTGACAGGCAACAGCGATGATGTCAATCAGGTGGAGCAATTGCTAGACAAAATTAGTCGTGAAATTAGCCTGTCGGTTGCTGTCTAAGGCTTTGAACAATTAACTTAGAAAAAATAGATTAAACAGTAGGGTGGGCATTGTCCACCACTAATCCAAAAAGTTCGCCCTACTTTTATCTTCTATTTAATTTCACTGCAAGTAATATCAAAATGATATCCCTACGAATTTGGCGATTCCTATCACTTATGCTGGCTTCGTTTAGTCTCAGTTTGTCTATGACGCATTTGCTAGAGTTGCCGCAAAGAATGCAGTTTGATCGGCAACTTTGGGTGAGAGTGACAGTGGTTGAAAATGTTTATCGGTTGTTTGGCTCAGTTGGCGCAGCTTTTGAAATCACAGCAATTTTGATCGGAATTATACTGGTATTTATTGTTCGCAAACGCGGTTTAACTTTTTACTGGACATTGGGGGGAGTCATTTTCTTGATCCTGGCATTTGTTAATTGGATCATATTTGTCTCGCCAATGAATGCTGAATTTGCCAAATGGTTGACGAATCCGGTTCCAGTGGATTGGATGCAGTATCGCAATCAATGGGAATATACACACGCAGTCAATGCTTTTATCAAAATTATTGGGCTAAGTTTGCTAACGATCTCTGTCCTGGTAGAAACGCCAAAATTGACCAGCCCAAAATTATCCGACAATTGATAATTTTACCAAACAAATTTAGAATAAATCTTTCAAATTGCGGTCTAAACAAAGCTGTTCCAAACGACAGATGATATTTGAATATTTCAATGCTAATTTTAAATCACAGGCTAAAAAATAAATAGTGTGGTTTTATTTGACGGTTAAAAACAGCCGCCAAAACTCCTCATCAGCCTAAAGGCGATGGCGTTGCGGTTTGGAGAATGCTATAAAAATAATGATTTACTTCCCCTGGCTTATCATACTGCTGTTTTTTTGTCCAGCGCTGTCTGCAATTGCAATTAGGCGATCGCTTTCGATACCGTGGCACTTGGTTTTACTAATCATTAACATCGGCTACGGAATTTTCCCGCTCTTACTAGCTTGGGGAGGAATGGGTTTGGCTGAACGTTTTAGTTGTCAGTCAGAAACTATCATCTTTAATTGTCCTAACTCTACCTGGTTGGGACAATTGGTTACAGGGATGATATTTGCTCACTGGCTAATGATTTTTACCATCACATCGGCAGTTTTCGGTACTATAGGAATCCTGATTTCTTTGACCTTAAAAGTTAATTCATCGCCCACAAAAGTCAATATTTCAGAGATACCAACAGCTATTTTTTACCGCAGTCGTCGCCACAAAGTAATTGCTGGAATATGTGCCGCGATCGCACAAAAATGGAACCTGCCAGTTCAAGGAGTACGAATTGTCACAGTTATTTTAACAGTCGTCGGGTCTGGATTGGTTTTATTACTATACCTTTGGTTTTGGTTAGCATTCCCATTGGAGCCAGCGATCAAATCCTCTTTAGTGTCTGATAATTAAGCTATCGGCATAACTATTATGAGCCTACCAACTAACCATCAAACTTCTCGCACCCAAACCAAAACCGCTACCTTTCAAGGTCGGTTAGTTTGTCCTTATTGCCAACATTCTTTTCCCTTGACTTGGCGGCGATACTGGGCATCACCTTGGGGAAATTACCGATGTCCTCAATGTAGAGAAGTGTCTTATCTCAAAGCTAATTCTTTTTGGGTGTGGCTAATGCTAATGCTGATAACGATACTTGGTGGAATACTATTGCTCATTTCAACAGCATACATTTTCAATAGTTTAGCGATCGGAACGCTCTTCTTTATTATTGGTAGTTTTGCAATTGGATTCACAACTGATAAATGGATATCTGGGCATTTAAGCCGACTTCAAATGTCCTGACACTAAATAAAGCAAAAATCATGGATATTCAACTACCAGATAAGGTAGCATTAGTCAGTGGTTCAAGGAAATCTAAACTATGTAGTTTGGCTGCGTGTTTAGCAGCTTTAAGCCTGTTTGGAGGCTGCTTTTTCAATAGTGGAGTTAGAGGATCTGGAATTGTTAAAACCGAATCTAGAGAGGTGACTGCATTCTCATCCATTTCTAGTGAAACTGTGGGCAGGGTGATAGTGCAGCAGACGGGAAAAGAGTCCCTCAAAATTACTGCTGAGGACAACATTTTGCCCCTCATAAAGAGTTATGTCACTGACAATGTGCTGTATCTTAGCATGGTGAAAGATGCCAGCTTCAACCCAACCAAGCCCATTCAATTTTTTGTGGAGGTCAAGAGCTTAGAAAGTTTGAACATAAAAGGTGTCGGTACTTTTGAGGTAAAGGATATCCAAGGTAAAAAGTTGTCTATTTCTCAGGATGGGGTGGGTAGCATGACAATTGCCGGAAGTGTCGATGTGCTGGAACTTACTCTTTCTGGAGTTGGAAGTTTTCATGGCGAGGAATTCAAGACTAAGCAGGCTACAGTTCGGCACAGCGGCGTGGGGACTGCTGTAGTCAATGCGAGCGAGCAGTTGGATGCAACTGTATCTGGTGTGGGTTCAATAGAGTATATTGGCTCTCCCCAAGTCCGCTCATCTGTTAAGGGTGTGGGAACAGTTAAGAAACGATAAAACCCATTTGGTTATGCCAAGCTTGTAAAAACACCAAACAAGAGAGAAATTTAATAGAAAATACGTTATTTGATCAAGTTTTTCGGGACAGCGGAGGCAAAATTGTTCTCGCTCAGATGCCAAATCCACCACTTATTGTCTGGATTGTAGCTAGTTTATTAACGATAATTTTTACAACAGGTAAAATTAATCTAGGACTAGACATAATAGCTTTTGGCTCCTTGTTTACTTGGGCTTGGGAAGAATTATTTCAAGGCGTTAATTACTTTCGTAGAGTATTAGGTCTTCTGGTGCTTGTTGGTCTGATCGGATCAAAACTTCAATAAGTAGGTAAGCAGTGCCAAAAGCCTTAATATTACTAATTATCATTAGCTTTAGCAAAACAATGAAAAAAACACTCATTATCAACGGACATCCAGACAAGGAAAGTTTCTGTTTTGCCCTCGCAGAAAGCTATGAAAAAGGAGCTAATTCATCTGGAGCAGATTGCAAATTGGTGCATCTAATTGATTTAGATTTCAATCCTATTTTGACTTTTGGATACAGAAAAATAAGTAAGTTAGAACCTGATTTAGTAAAAATGCAACAAGAAATCTTAGCCGCAGACCATTTGGTTTTGGTTTATCCTAATTGGTGGGCAACTGTTCCGGCGCTTCTAAAAGGCTTTATTGATAGAGTTTTCGTGCCTAATTTTGCCTTCAGTTACCGTGAAAATTCACCATTTTGGGATAAATTATTGGTAGGGAAAACCGCAAGGCTTATTGTCACAATGGATACGCCAAAATGGTATTACTACTTGATAAATAGAAATGCTGGACACAATGCAATGAAAATTGGCGTATTAGAATTTTGCGGCATAAAACCTGTAAAAATCACCTCATTCGCTCCTGTAAAATCATCTGATGAAGTAAAAAGAAAAAAATGGTTGGCTGAAGTAGAAGAATTAGGAAAAGAGCAAGGATAAAAAAAAGTGGCAAGTTTAATCATCCTTTTTTATTGATATATAGTCATTGTAATAATTGTTTTTATCATCACTATCTATCAAATTTTGAATTGGGCAATACTGCTAATATTTTAAAATGTCGCTCTCAAAAATTTATAGTTTATACCAAAAGGTAGAGATTATACCAAAAAAGTTTCGCCAGTATTATAATTAATTATAAAAGCTATAAAATTTATAAAATTAGCCAACTCAATGGTATAAAAATGAATGACAATCGGAATGATGATACCAATCTTGAGCGGCGACAAGAACTGCAACATGATGAAGAGACTTTTCGACTTCATCAAGAGGAGAAACGCCTAGGAACTGCCAGACGAAGCCACACCTTTACTTGGATAGTTAATAGTATTTTCTGGCTGGCAGGAATGCTGGAAATACTGCTGGGGGTCAGATTCTTACTGCGGTTATTTGGGGCTAACCGCGAAAATGAATTTGCTCAGTTGATTAATAATCTATCTGCACCTTTTATGGCTCCATTTTCCACGTTGTTTATTAGTCCTACTTCCGGTGGTGGAGCAAACATATTTGATTTCAACATTGCGATCGCCATCTTAGCCTATGCTCTGTTGAGCTATCTAGCTGTTTCCCTAGTCAGATTCATCTTCAATCGCAACCTGTGAATTTCTAGCCCAATTTGTACAATGTTGATTTATCCACTTTTTTTAACTATCAAATAAGATGATTACCGATCTATCTCAAGCGACGCAATCTGTTGCTCCCCACAATGGCTATAGCAAAGCATTGCTGCAAGCAAATCGCGTTGCAGTATTGCTGGCAGGGTATGGTGAAGTGGAATCTTTCCACGAACTGAGTCTCTATAACCAAGCAGCAACTAAGTACATCGCATCTCAGTTTTTACCGATTCCCAAATGGCTATATCCGATTGCGGGTAAATTGCTCGCCCTGCAAGATTTGTACAGTTTTGGAGTCAAGCATCATCATTTTGTATCCCCGGAAAATGAGATTTTTGAAAAACAACGGCTTGGTATTGAAGAACAGTTACAAAACCGATGGGGAAATCTTGTTCAAGTTTTCAAAGGCTTCTATTTTTGTCAACCATTTGTGCAAGAAGTTGTCGCAGATATCATTGAGCAAGGCTTTCAAAATTTGCTGATTTATCCTTTGCTGGTAGTCGATTCTGCCTTCACAGGTAAAATAGCAGTAGAGCAAGTCAATGAAGTGATTGCCGCAACTGCATCTCAGCATGAGCCGAATCATTCGCCCTTCAAAACAATTCGATATATTCCGGCCTTTGCGACTGAACCTAGCTATATTGATTTGATGGTGCGCCAGATTAAAGAAACTTTGAATCAGCCCTTTGTCAGTCGCTTCATTGATTCTCAAATTGGCATTGTCTTAACGGTTCACGGGGGGCCAGAAGAAGCGCAAGGATTGTTAACTGGAGTAATTGATGGACAAGCCCTTTACGATCGCGTACAAGCGCAATTGCAACATCAATACCCGCTGATCTCAATTGGTTGGGTGAATCATGACACGCCGTTCATAAAATGGTCGCAGCCGAATCTGGAACAAGCTGCAAAAAGCCTAATTGCCGCAGGTTCCCAAATCATTTTATTTAAACCCCTCGGTTGGGTGACAGATAATTATGAAACCATTCTCGAAGTAGAGGATGCAATCCAATCTTTGCAGCGTCAATATCCCACGGTAACTTATACGCGGTTTGGTTGTGTCAATGACAATCCTGATTTTTTAAAAATAGTAGCAGAATGGGCAAATCCTGATATTGCAGAAATGCTGTCAGTGCCACAAAGTTCTGCTAGCGATCGCCAAAAAGTCTGTTTAAACTAGCAGCGTCAGACTATGCCAGAATTTTTATTTGCGATCGCACTATCAGCTTTACCTGTTGTCAGTAACTTCCTGGGCGCTATGATTGCCGAAGCTTTACCTCTATCAAAACAAACATTAGGACTGGCATTACACGCTGCTGCGGGGGTATTACTGGCGATCGCTTCTACCGAATTGCTCCCTAGAGTTGTGGTGGCTAAACCCGTTTGGGCAACGATTCTAGCCTTGTTTTTGGGGGGAGCTTTTTTTGTTTGGGTTAATCAGCTTTTTAAAAACCATAATCAACTGACTGGGAGCGATCGCCATAATATTAGTTGGGAGATCTTTATGAGCATGGCAATCGATTTATTTGGCGATGGATTAATGATTGCTACCAGTCTGACGATCGCGCCTCATTTAGGAGTAGTCTTGGCATCGGCAAGAGTTGCGGCTCATATTCCCGAAGGATTTGTCACCAATGCCGAATTTAAGAGTCAAAATATCCCCCGAAAGGAGCGATTTTTATTACTGGCTGCTTTTATTATTCCGGTTTGGCTGGGGGCAACGTTGGGCTATTGGGGATTGCGCGGACAAAGCGATCTTCCCAAGTTAGTTGTGCTGGCATTTACAACTGGCACTTTAATAGTCGCGATCGTTGAAGAAATTATTCCCCAAGCCCATCAAACTCAAGATACAAACTTGTCTACCTTGACTTTTATTGGGAGTTTTGCCCTTTCAATGCTGTTCTCTTCTTATCTGGAATAACTGAGCAATTCTGTCTTCATCAACTATATGCAAGCAAATGAGAACAAATTCTTTCTACCTGCACTAAGGTCAAGAAACTACCGCCTATTTTTTGCGGGACAGGGTGTATCTCTGATTGGAACATGGATGACCCAAATCGCTACGGTGTGGCTAGTTTATCATCTTACTAACTCGGCTTTCATGCTCGGAGTAGTGGGATTTACTAGCCAAATTCCCAATTTTGTCCTAGCACCTTTTGGGGGCGTATTTGTCGATCGCTTTCCTCGCCATCGAATTTTAGTTGGAACCCAAATTCTGGCGATGGTGCAATCATTAACCCTGGCTGCCTTAGCTTTAACTGGGGTCATCCACATTTGGCATATCCTCATTTTAAGTTTATTCCAAGGAGTAATCAACGCCGTAGATGCGCCAGCCCGACAAGTATTTGCGATTGAACTGGTCGAACGTAGAGAAGATTTAGCGAATGCGATCGCCATCAATTCAACTATGTTTAATGGGGCGCGATTAATTGGTCCAGCCCTGGGGGGATTGCTAATTGCCAGAGTTGGAGAAGCATATTGTTTTCTGATTGATGGTCTGAGCTACATTGCCGTAATTATGGCTTTATTAGCGATGAGATTTCAGCCGAAAGAAATACCAGTCATGGCGGGTAATCATTTCCAAAAAATTAAAGCCGGATTCGACTATGCCTTTAGCTCTCCGCCCATTCGCGCCATCTTATTACTATCAACCATCGTCAGCCTTATGGGGATGCAATATGTTGTACTTGTACCAGTTTTTGCAGATAAAATTCTTCATGGTAATGCCCAAACACTGGGCTTTTTAATGGCAGGATCAGGAGTTGGAGCCATATTTGGAGGGATTTATTTAGCCACAAGAAAAACAGTAATTGGATTGGGAAAATTGATGATCGTCAGTCCCACAATTTTAGGCATGGGCTTAATTATTTTTTCCTGGTCGCGCTTTTTACCACTGTCGTTATTCGCCATGTTACTTATAGGCTTAGGCACGCTTCTGCAAATCGCCGCCGGGAACACAATTTTGCAAACAATCGTAGATGACGACAAACGCGGGCGGGTCATGAGTTTATATACCATGTCATTTTTAGGTATGACTCCTTTCGGAAATCTCTTAGGAGGAACGTTAGGCGATCGCCTTGGGGCTAGCAACACATTGATTATTGCTGGGAGTACCTGTATTTTAGGATCGATCTTCTTCAGCCGACAACTGCCAGCCTTAAAGAAAATTGTCTACGAAATTTATAGAGAAAAAGGCATTTTGCCAACATAAAATAAGGATACAGTGATGCCAAATGCCACCGACTTTAAAGACTATTATGCCATCTTAGGAACGAGCAAAACTGCAACTCCTGAAGAAATTAAACGGGCTTATCGCCAGCTTGCCCGCAAGTACCATCCTGACCTCAATCCTGGAGACAAAGATGCCGAAACAAAGTTCAAAAATCTAAACGAAGCCAATGAAATCCGCTCCGATCCAGAGAAGCGACAGAAGTACGATCGCTTTGGTCAACATTGGAATCAACCCGGTTACACTGAAGCCCCAACTTCAACAGAAACTAATGTTGGGGCGACTAACTTCGATGTACCCAGTTAGAGGAAATTAAGTTATGAGCTTTAGCCTTTCAAAAATTGTGGTTTCACCCGAAGGTGAACAACTCTATACCTTTGAATATGCCGCATTGGTGACTGAGACTTCAATTACCCTAGTAAAATTTTATGTTGATTTAGGAGTAATTGAACCGATTGGCTCTATGCTCCATTCCCGCGAGATTGCCCGAATTGCTCAGATTCAGCGGTTGCGTCAAGATTTGGGGCTGAACTTAGTGGGAGCCGCAATGGTGCTAGATATGGCGACTGAAATTGCCCAATTGCGATCGCGGCTCAAGGTGCATCAGTCTCATTAACAATTGAGCAAGTTTTATACCCAAAGGCAGAGATTATATTGCACTATTTTTGTCAGCATTATAATCAGTTATAAAATTAAACTCAATTCTCTAAAACTTGTACAATGGTGATGTATCAACGTCTTGGCATTAGTTACTAAAGAGAAAAAACTCATGGATCTCCAACTATCAGATAAGGTGGCATTAATCAGCGGTTCAACGGCGGGAATTGGATTAGCGATCGCCACCACACTTGCCCAAGAAGGCGCAACTGTGATTGTCAATGGCAGAACGTCAGAGCGCGTCAACCATGCCTGCGATCGCATTCGCCAAAGTGTCCCTGATGCCAAACTTCAGGGAATTGCTGCCGATTTAGGAACGCTAGCGGGAGTGGAATTGTTGCTTCAACAAGTACCATTTGTCAACATTCTGGTTAATAACTTAGGAATTTATGGCTCCAAAGCCTTTGAAGATATCTCCGATGAGGACTGGATGAATATTTGGGAAATCAACGTGATTAGCGGTGTACGGCTCTCCCGCCATTACTTACCGCTAATGCTCAAGCAAAATTGGGGACGAATTATTTTCATCTCTAGTGAATCGGCCTTGAATATTCCTGCCGAAATGATTCACTATGGTGTTACTAAGACAGCCCAAATAGCCTTGAGTCGCGGTTTAGCTGAAACAACTGCTGGTAGTCATGTCACGGTGAATGCCGTATTACCAGGACCAACCCGTTCTGAAGGCGTAGAAATTTTTATTGAGGGACTGGCTAAGGATCAAAATATTCCCCTCGCACAAGTTGAGCAAGAATTTTTTACCAAGACTCGTCCATCTTCACTGATTCAGCGATTTGCTTCCACATCTGAAGTTGCGGCATTAGTGGCATTTGTGGCTAGTCCCTTAGCCTCGGCAATTAATGGTGCTGCCTTGCGAGTCGAAGGTGGATTGGTGCGATCAATTATTTAAATTTACTCGTTAAATTTACTCGTTCCCAGGCTCTGCCTGGGAATGCCTACTGAGAGGCTCTGCCTCGAATGATAACGAAGCGAGGCAGAGCCTCTCGATATCGGTTCCCAGGCAGAGCCTAGGAACCAGTTCAAATTTTGAATTGGAGCGAAGCAACTTGACTAAACAACTTTCCCTTAATGCACTTTGGGAGTCAGCAACATCCCAGGAACGGGTATTCTGCCCAGATGAATTTGCTCATCTTCCCGAAGCCGCCAGACGATATCTAAAACGCGCGATCGCCCCCCAAACTAAGATAGCATCAGCAGTCCGATTGCAGATGCACGGCGAAATCAAATTAAAGAATTGGATTCCCTTCCAAGCAGAGCAAGTAATTTGTTGGGAGCATGGATTTATTTGGAGTGCTACGGCATGGATGAACGGTTTACCTATTGTGGGATCGGATCGTGCCATAGATGGCGTTGGTGCGATGCAATGGAAGCTTTTAGGATTGTTTCCAGTTATGACAGCAAGTGGTTCTGATATTACGCGATCTGCTATTGGTCGTCTTCAGACAGAATCTATCTGCTTGCCATCTGTATTTTGCAGTCAGGAGGTGTCATGGACAAGCCTGAATACATCGCACTTGCATTCCAGTTTCGTCGTCCAAGGGGAGAGAGCAGAGCTTGATTTTACCCTCGATTCCAAGGGTCAAATTAAGACCTTTAAACTTCCGCGCTGGGGCAATCCAGAAGGTCCTGAGTTTCATTTTGTAGACTTCGGTGGAATTGTCGAGGAAGAGGGAACATTCGGCGGCTACACCATTCCCACTCGTCTGCGGATTGGATGGCATTTCGGCACTGAGAGGTTTGAATCGGAAGGCGAGTTTTTCCGCGCCACCATCGATGATGCCATCTATCGTTAAAAATTAGGTAGAAAATAATGAATATACAATCTACATTTTGGAGCCTACCTACAGGTCAACTGCTTCAACAGATGCACTCTACAACTGCAGGCTTAAGCCGTCAAGATGCGAAACAACGCCTGATCGAGTACGGCGCAAACAGCCTCAAAAAAACACACAAGTCGAGCGGATTAATGTTGTTGCTCAATCAGTTCAAGAGTCCGATCATCTTGATTCTGATTTTTGCAGCAGTGCTATCAATTTTTCTCAAAGATGCCGCCGATGCTATCCTCATTTTGACAATCGTCCTGATCAGTGGCCTATTAGGATTTTGGCAAGAACAAGGAGCCTCAAATGCTGTGGAAAAATTATTGGCCTTAGTCCAAGTTAAAGCCACTGTTCTCAGAAATGGTGAATCTCAAGAAATCCCCAATCAAGAAGTAGTTCCTGGCGACATTGTGGTGCTTTGTGCAGGTAAAAATATTCCGGGTGACTGTCTATTTTTAGAGTCAAAAGAGCTATCCGTAGATGAAGCTGCACTGACAGGAGAAACCTATCCAGTAGACAAAATCAGTGGCGTATTGCCTGCCGAAACTGAACTTAGTCAACGCACCAACTCCCTTTATATGGGGACAAATGTGATTAGTGGGACGGGGAAAGCTGTAGTTGTTTTTACTGGAAAAGAAACCGAATTCGGCAAAGTATCGGAACGACTAAAACTGAGATCTCCCGAAACAGAATTTGAAAGGGGACTGAGCAAATTTGGCTACTTTCTGATGGAAGTAACGCTAATTTTGGTAGTCTTAATTTTTCTTGCCAACGTCTATCTCCATCGTCCAGTGCTGGAATCGTTTCTATTTTCTCTCGCCTTAGCAGTTGGTTTAACTCCCCAATTATTACCTGCCATTGTTAGTGTTAACCTGGCTCGTGGCGCGAAGAAAATGGCGAAAAAACAGGTGATTGTGAAGCGATTACCCGCAATCGAAAATTTTGGTAGTATGAATGTGTTTTGTACTGATAAGACGGGTACGCTGACGGAAGGAGAGGTAAAAATTCACTCTGCGGTTGATGGATTGGGAAAAGAAAGCGATAAGGTTCTACTTTATATCTATTTAAATGCCGCATCTGCGTCTGGTTATGTAAATGCCATTGATGCCGCCATTCGCGAATACAAAAAATTCGATATTTCTGGTTATGACAAACTAGATGAACTGCCCTATGACTTTAATCGCAAACGTCTAAGCATTCTGTTTAAAAAAGCGAAAAATACGGTCTTGAAATCTCCCCAAGTAGAGGAATCTTTCAAGACGGATAGTACCCATCTGATTATTACTAAAGGTGCGCTGAAAAATATTCTGGATATTTGCTCAACTGTTGAGACTGCTGAAGGAAAAATAATTGATATTGCAGATCAGCAAGAAAAACTCCATCAACAAGCGGTTGATTTGGGGAGTAAAGGATTTAGAGTTTTGGGTGTCGCCTATCGCGATTTTGATCGAGATACTTTGAGCAAAGATGATGAAACAAAAATGATATTTCTGGGCTACCTTGCTCTCTTCGATCCCCCAAAAGTGGGCATTGCTGACACGCTCAAAGAGTTGGAAATGTTGGGAATTACTCCCAAGATGATTACTGGAGACAGCAAGGCAGTTGCTATTAGTATTATTCAGCAGGTAGGACTGCCTGAACCTAAAACTTTGACTGGCTCGGAACTAGATAAACTGAGTGATGAAGCTTTGATCCATCGAGTGCAATATACAAATGTTTTTGCTGAGGTAGAACCGAACCAAAAAGAACGCATTATTATCGCTCTTAAAAAAGCGGGAAATGTGGTGGGATATCTGGGAGATGGGATTAACGATGCTTCTGCGCTTCATGCTGCCGATGTTGGCATCTCAGTCGAAAGTGCAGTGGATGTCGCCAAGGAAGCCGCTGATATCGTGTTAATGGCAAAGGATTTGAATGTTCTTGTCGCAGGTGTCAAGGAAGGACGGGTGACATTTGCGAATACTTTAAAATATGTATTTATGGCAACTAGCGCCAATTTTGGTAATATGTTTAGCATGGCAGGAATTTCTTTGTTTCTGCCATTTTTGCCTCTGCTGCCCAGTCAAATTTTGCTGACGAACCTATTAACTGATTTCCCAGAATTAACAATCGCTACAGATCGGGTAGACAAGGAGTTAGTTAGCAAACCGCGCCGAATGGATATCAAGTTTATCCGCAATTTTATGATCGTGTTTGGTTTGCTCAGTTCAATCTTTGATTACCTCACATTTGGAGCGCTTTTATTGCTGCTACACGCTCAACCAGAACAGTTTAGAACGGGTTGGTTTTTGGAATCTGTCATCTCTGCTTCCCTGGTTGTTCTCGTCGTGCGTACCCGCCAATCAATTTTCCGTAGTAAGCCAGGAAAATACTTGTTCATGGCAACTCTGGCAACAATTGGAGTGACAATTATCATTCCCTGGACACCTTTGGGAACTCTGCTCGGATTTCAACCATTGCCGTTGAATTTTATGCTAGTCCTGGGGGCAATCGTTGTGTTATATGTGACTGCTGCGGAGAACGTGAAAAGAGTATTTTACAATCAGGTAAAATTTTAGACAGAAGCGACTAACTTTCTAGTTTCCTTAGTCACTTGACTTTGGGAAACTGGGATTTCAATCCAAAATTCTGTCCCCTTGCCAGGAACTGAATGGCATTTGAGCGTTCCTCGGTGCTTTTCAACTACAATTTGATAGCTAATTGATAGTCCCAATCCCGTACCTTTACCTACGGGTTTAGTAGTGAAGAAAGGATCGAATAACCGCTTTCGTACCTCTTCAGTCATACCGGGACCATTATCCGCAATTATTACTCTTACAAAGTCGCGAAGCTCTGCGATCGCGCTAGCGCGATCGCCTAACATAGTCCGAATCGTAATTTGACTAGGATTCCGCTTGGCTGCCTCTACACCCCGCTGGCTATTGTACTCATCTAAAGCATCCAAAGCGTTAGCAATAATATTCATAAATACTTGGTTTATTTGTCCGGCATAGCACTCAATTAGCGGTAAATCCCCATAATCTTTGACCACGGCAATACTGATACAGCCGCCTTTGCCTTTCAAGCGATTTTGTAAAATCAATAGAGTGCTATCAATCCCTTCGTGCAGATTGACTGGTTTCATTTCCGATTCATCCAATCGCGAAAAATTCCGCAAAGATAAAACAATTTCTCGGATGCGATCTGTACCCAGTTGCATCGAAGCTAGCATTTTGGGTAAGTCTTGGATCACGAAATCTAATTCAATAGTATTGATTTCTTCGGCGATTTCTTTAGCTGGGTGGGGATAATATTCTTGGTAGAGATGAATTAAATTTAGTAAATCGCGAATGTATTGATTGGCATAAATTAAGTTGCCGTGAATGAAGTTAATCGGATTATTGATTTCGTGGGCTACCCCAGCTACCATTTGCCCCAAACTCGACATTTTCTCCGTTTGAATCAGTTGAAATTGGGTTTGCTGCAATTCGTGGAGAGCTTTTTCTAATTTCTGCGCTTGCTGTCTAAATCTAGCTTCCGATTGCCTTAAGGCTTCTTCTTCTTTCCGTTCAGTAATGTCAAAAATTGCCCCATCTAACCAGCGAACTTTCCCATTTTCATCAAATATGACCTGCCCTTTATCGGAAACCCATCGCAGACTGTTATTTCCCTGTCGCTGAATGCGATATTCAATAATATAGGGATGACGATCTTTGATGCCTTTTTGAATGGCTTTTTCGACAATTGGCAAATCTTCGGGATAGACTAAACTGGTAAAAGAGCGCACTTGGTTGTCAATAAAGTCAGCGGCTGGATAACCAGTAATTTCTGCTACTGCATCGCTGATAAACTCCATTTGCCATTGGTTCGACTGATATTGATAGCGATAAACTGCTCCAGGAATATTGGCAACTAAGGATCTAAATCTTTCTTCACTTTGTCGCAATGCGTCTTCTGAGAGCTTGCGATTGGTAATGTCTTTAACTGTGCCTTCATAGCAGATTAGTTCGCCATTGATATCGCGAACAGCCCGGGCATTTTCAGAAATCCAAATCACAGTGCGATCGCATCGATATACCTGGGATTCAAACTCTGTTACTACCTCTTTTCCCTGCATCAGCGCCAAAAAGTCCTCCCGCCGATTAGGATTGAGATAAACTTGTTTGCCAATATTTGTAATATCAGCGATCAATTCTTCTGGGGAATCATAACCATAAATATTTGCCAGAGCTGGATTAGCATTAATATATTTTCCGTCTGGAGTCGATTGAAAAAGTCCATCGGGGGCATTTTCCACAATACTGCGATATTTTTCTTCCGCTTGTCGCAGAGCCGCTTCGGTTTGCTGGCGCTTCGTGAGGTTGCGTTCAAAAGCTATGAATACATAGATCGAAATTAAAATTACCAGGATGGAAAAGATTTCAACTAAATGTTTTTTACTGGCAAACTTATCAATGCGGACTTGCAGCAGTTTATCTAGTTCGTCTACGATGGCATTCCACAGTCGAAAATTTGTCTGGAGAATGTCATCGGCTAGTATTTGGTAATCGGCTCTTTTGAAGTCAATTATTTTGGCATTAATAATTTTTTGGTTAATAAAATTCAAAAATGTTGTTCCGGCTGAGACATAATTTTCTAAATCCTGATTGAGATCGAGTTTTAGATTGCGGTTAGTATTATTGGCAAAAGATACTTTTACTCCTTTGCTGACATCGTTAATACTGGCTTGCAATAATCCCGTCAATACAATTAATTTGCCTTTTTCTTCAGGCGTTAAGGTTTGTTTATTCGCTAGTTCTTGACTTAAAAAGATGATTTGAGCGATCAGATCTTGACTGTCGGGAAGTTGCAGTAAAGAAGAGTCCATTAAATAATAACTGTCTAAGTCCGGATCGAGGATCAGGTTGGAGCGATCGCCTACATGGGAAATCAGTCCTCTTAATTCCCCAATCAATCGTTTTTCCATCTCAACAATATTATCATTCTGGCTGGTTGCCACTGATATTTCTTTGACTTGCTGCCAATTTTGCTGGAATTCTTCTAATTTAATTGTAGTTGATAATGCTTTCCCTAGTTGGCTATCAATATCTTTCAGTTCTTCAAAAATGCTATCGATCTTGGATTGATTATTTGCCAGTTCTTTTTGGTCTAAATTAGAATGTTGATAATTCAACAACTGGTGTTGAGGAAGATATTCTAAAAGTTGGTCTAGCGGGCGCAGATAAATATTTCCCCTGATTTCTTGTTGAGCAAAAGCAATCCGGGAATCAATTTCTAAAATTAACTGGTAAACCACCCCAGTAAAGGGCAAAATGAAAATCAGCAGCAATCCCACTAAGAAAATTTTTTTAATGATTTGCTTGGAGATAGTTTCGTTCATAGGAGAGTGGGGAATCTCTAAGTTGATTTGTGGGGGGGTGAAGCCTAGGCTGTTGACTTTGTGCCTTTTTATGGGGTTTCTGTTCATACAGTTTCTGATCTGTTTACTCGTTCCCAGGCTCTGCCTGGGAATGCCCATTTAGAGGCTCTGCCTCGTATGAGCGCCAAGCGAGGCAGAGCCTCTCGATATCGGTTCCCAGGCAGAGCCTTGGAACCAGCTAGGAGATTTCAGACACAGTTATTGCATGAAGAAATGCTGAAAAACTCTCAGAGTCAACAGCCTAGGTGAAGCCCCCTTTTTTCTACAATGAAAAATTAAGTCTTCAAACCAAGAACTTTGGGGTAGCCTCTGATACGGATCGCTACTCCCAGTTTTCAATCCTCTCATGCCCTCCCCAGGGGAATTGCCAAATTAGATACAATATCTTTAGAATTAGTTTAAAGTTTTGAACAAGAATGCCAGCGATCGCAGGTTAGTTGCTAATTTTTTCACTTTCTGAACATTCATTACAGTTTATGAATTTTTATCTAGCTAGCCAATAAAAAAACTGGACAAAAGGTTGATGGTGGGGGAGAGAAAAATATGAATAATTAATTTGAGGCCAACTATTGGTTATTTCTTATCCATTCTTGCCCTTAACTGATAATGTCATCTGAATTAGAACGCTTAATCAAAATTGAAGCGCTTGTCAGTGCTTCCCATCCGGCACTCTTGCAAGGGTTGGATGTTTGGCTAAACTTAGGTTTAATTTCCGACACCCAAGTTAAACATTGGTGTCGTCAAAATCTGTCTTGCCCCCTACCCTTACCCAAGATAGCACCAGCCAGAGAAACGAGAGTACCAGTGGCAGCAACCAGACAACGAGTTGCTCCTCAGAAAGATTTTATCGATGATTTTATCCCAGAAGTTGTTCCCCTCAAACCTCGCCGCCCGCCTAGCATAGTTGCTCAGATGTGGCAGTCGCTGTTGGCAGAACTGAGCGTGCGCTGGCTGCTATTTTTAGGGATATTTCTGGTAGTCATGTCTTCCGGGGTACTAGCAGCCAGTCAATGGGAAAGATTTCCTGCCGTGGGGCAGTACGGAATTTTGCTCGCTTATACGGTAATTTTTTGGTTAACCGGAGTTTGGGCGCATCGACAGGCGAATTTGCAACTAACTGCCCAAACCTTGCAAATTGTGACTTTGCTACTCGTGCCAGTGAATTTCTGGGCGATGGATAGTTTTAAATTGCGAGAATATCCGGTGGAGTGGTTGGTAATAGCGATCGCCTCCACTATTTTAACCGCAGTTGCTGCCCGCATCTTCCCCAGTCTCTCCTTAGTTCCATCCCTGCAAATCCGGCGCTGGCAATCTTTCCCCTTCTATCAATTTATCGGCTTAAGTTATTTACAACTGCTTTGGAGTTTGTCCGGATTTCCCCTGTTAGTAGTTTATTTGGGGATGGTAACTACTACTGCCATCACTGTTTATCCCATTTTCCACCCCTCCCCAGACAGCATTGCCCCAACGGAGGGAGAAACTACCAAAGTTTCTTTGCTGTCGGCATCCTTGGTTTATCGCCTGGTTGCCATTTACATCCTGGCAATGTTGCTGTTGCGGGCAATTTTCGTGACTGGTGTAGCGATTCCGGAGCTAGGTTTAGCCATTGGTATCTGCGGCTGGTTGATAGCCCAAGTAGAAACCCCACCAACTACCCCCAATGATAAACCCAGATTTTCCTGGGAAAAACTCGGCGATAGCTTAATTTTCTGCGGTTGGTTAGTTGCAGTGGGAGTCGCCTTTCCCTGGCAAGCCACTATCGTCAGCGGCATTGGTTTATGGATATGGTATCAGCGGCTGTGGCGACGGGGCAGAAAAATCGATTTCACCATCCTGGTAATTCTAGGATGGCAGACAATTGGGTTAGTTTGGCGATTAATTCCGGTGGATATTCGCACCTCAGCGGTGGGAATGGTGGCGGCTTCCCCTCTCATAAATGCCATCAATACCCCTTGGATGCTCTTAGGAGTTGTCCTTTTTCCCTACCTTATCGGGATTGTTTGGCTCACCGCTAGATTGTATCGTCACCAAAAACCCCATTTAGCCCTATATGGCGAAAAGTTAGCTTTGGGTTTTGGCATCATCTTGACTTCCGTCACCCTCAGCAACCGCAATTTATTTGCTTTAAATTTAATCCTTTCTACCACCCTGTTAGGAGTAACCCTCTTTCAACAGTCTCGACGAGCAGAATTGGCGGATACCCTCCCACCCCGCGTCTATTTAACTCACATCACCGGGTTAATGGCACTCAGCGCTACCATTTATGCCTGTTTTCCGCAATTCCACGCCGAAACTTGGACAATTATTCTTCTGGCAGTATTAGTCGCGGAGTGGGGATTAACTTTAATGCCCCAAAATTCCCCTTTATTTGTCTGCTGGCAAAATAGCGCTTGGCATCTTGGTTTAGGATTAGCTGCCCTCAGCTACTACATACTATATTTAGTTAACTTCCCCCACTACTATCCCCATGCTGGTTGGTGGGGATTAACTTGGATAGTTGTACCCCTTTCCCTCACCTTCATTGCTCGCCAAACATCTCCCCCCCGTCGTTTAACTAGCAGTTGGTTGAGTACCATTGCGGTAATCGCGTTGCAATTACTCTTGATTTGGCAGTCAGAAGTCAGATTAATTGCTTTGGGTGCAGGAGTGCTGTTGATGCTAGCCAATTCTCGCTATTGCCAGCACTTAGCCGCTGCCACCCTCACCATTGCTTTGGGCATTAGTTTCTACGGATTCTGTCTTTACGACAACCGAGTTTTCGGGTTGTCTAACTTAGAATCAGGTTGGTTTTTAGTCACTGCGATCGCCTCTACTATTTTATGGTTATTCCGGGGCTGGTTCATAACCAGAAATGGTACTTTAGCGGCACTTTATGCCCAAGCTGCGGATGGTTGGGCGGTACTGCTGGTGAGTTTAAACTTGCCCATACTAATAATTTACTCTCAGGCTGACACTTCACCCCAAAACCCCTTAGCAGTTGAATTCCTGATTACCAGCATTTTATTGATGGCAGCCACCGCCTATCGGGGTTGGCAATCTCCCCGCCAAAGGGAAAATATTTGGTTGAGTATTTTAGTTTTAGCGCTAGCGCAAATTCCCTTGCTGCCAATGCCGGGAGCGCGGGAAATTGGGTTGGGGGTGGCAACGGGATTGATGATGCTCCACACCCGTTATTTACAGCAAATCAATGCAGCACGATTAACCATTGGAACTATTTTGGCATTGATGGCAGTTTTCCTTGGGGATGGCATCCCTGGTTTGCCAAAGTTATCAATTGGCAGTTGGTTAATTGTTATCCCCATCGTTACTTTAACTTTATGGTTGTTACGCCCTTGGTTAAAACGTCGTCAAACTAATCTTGCCAGCGTTTACTCCCAAGCCGCCGACGAATGGGCAATTAATCTTTCTCGGTTAGAACTGGTAATTTTAACCTTACATTCCTTCAGCGTTTACCGCGCCATTTCCCCCCCGGATGTCATCGTCTTAGCTGCCACTGCTCTGACAATCGTGGGTAGTGCCTATCGCAGTTGGCAGCAACCGGATAATTGGGCGTTTTACCGCTTTGGTTGGGGAATAGAAATTCTGACGGCAGAAACCTTGAGCTTTTTCAATCATTCTACGTTGAACTTAGCGATCGCCAACGTTGGTTTAGGCATCTTCGCCCAAATTATGGCAAGTGTATGGCGGCGCAAACATAACTTAGCCCAAGTACCCAGCAGTTGGCACGCTTTGCCCATGATTTATGCTGGCTTGGGAGTGTTATTCCGCAGTAATATTTTTACCGCTTGGACAGGATTGAGTTCCTTTGCAGTATCGGCGATCTCTATTAGCGTTGGCAAGCAGAAACCGGAATTTAAACCCCTTACCTATTTAGGAATTTTCGGCATCTCCGTCTCTGCCTACGAATTACTGCTTTACCAACTTAGTCAAGCTCCACCAGGAGGTAAAATCGGGGATGGTTTACTCGCCCTGGCTGCCCTTGGCACCAGCATCACCTACGCCTATCGCCTGCTTTTACCTTGGTGGCAAAAACTTTTTGGACTAACTGAAGCAGAATTAAAGATTGTCAGTCATATCCATTGGGGTTGGAGTGCTGTCCTGTGGGTATTGGCAATGGCAACTTTTAGCAATTCTACCATCTTCCTTGCCCTAGGGATTGGAGTATTTTTAGCCCGTTACGCCATTTTTCAGGGGCGAAATCATCCTCAACGCCAAACTGCGGAAAATTGGGTTTACGCCGGATTGCTTACCTTGGTTGGTTGCAGCTTTTACTCTTCCCAACTAGACAGGGCTGCCGAAACTCTAAAAATTGTAAACCCATTTATCGGAGCTTTGGCAGTAGCGATCGCCTATTTCCTCTACTTCCTACCTTGGCAAAACTGGGGTTGGCCTTCCCGTCCTTGGCAACAAGTTGGTTTCAGCTTACCATTAGGTGCAATCTTTTACACTTTTTTCCAAGCTAACTTATTCAGTTTCTTCATTACCGCTGCCTTTTACGTTCTGATAGCCCGGTTAACTAAGCAAATTCGCCTCACCTACATCAGCGCTGCCCTAATTAATCTGGCATTGTACCGTTGGTTGGACCCATTTATTTTCAACAATCTCCTCTGGTATATCCTGCCTATCGGATTAACTATCATTTATATTGCCCAAGTTGACGGGGCAACCACGGGGGGATTGCCCCTACTGACACCGAAACAAAAGGAAACTCGCCATCAACTTCGGCTATTTGGTTCTGGCTTAATTTGCGGCATGGCATTTCTACTCCACCTGCAAACTGGCATTATTCCGGGAATCTTTGCCCTCATCGCGATTTTTACCGGATTATCACTCCGCATTAGGGCTTTTCTCTCCGTAGGAACTGTAACTTTGATAGCGATCGCTGGTTATCAATCAACCGTCCTCATCTTCTCCTATCCTCTGATAAAATGGTTTGCAATCCTCATGGCAGGTATTGGTTTAATTTGGCTAGCTGCCTCCTTTGAAACTAGAAAATCCCAACTAAGTTCCTTAGTCAGAAATTGGCTGGAGCAATTTCAACAATGGGATTAGCTTCGACAAAACTCAGCAACCATCCCCCGCGCTCTCCCTATCAAATCGGGGTAGGCACGGGGGCGCTACCTAGGCTGTTGACTTTGTGCCTTTTGATGGAGTTTTTGCTCATGCAGTTTATGATTCACCTATTTTTGCTAGTTTCCATGCAGAGCATGGAAACTAGCAAAAGAATAAGAGCATAATTATTGCATGAATAAAACTGCTCAAAAACTCGCAGAGTCAACAGCCTAGGCGCTACCCCTACACCATTCATAATTCACAAATGATAGAAACTGCCATTTTAAAAAATGTCGAAAAATTGCCTGAATCTGTCAAACAGGCCGTCCTTGACTATACAGAATTTCTGGTCAATCGATACAGCATAGAGGCTCCTAAAATAGAAAAAACTGCCAAGCGAGGTGGGCTAGGAATTTGGCAAGGTAAAATTTGGATGTCTGATGATTTTGATCAACCTCTCGAAGATTTAAAGGATTATATGTAAATGAGTTTTTTAATGAATCATTCCCTGGTTTTGATTAGTAGAGATCGCGCTTTTGATGCCTATCCAATTCAGCGAGTATGGGAATAAACATGGTGGTTACTCTACAATTGCGTCAAATCGACCTTCAACCAGGGCAATACTTAACCTTGCGCGAAATTAGTTGGGCAGAATTTGAAGCCATTTTAACCGAAATTGGAGAACATCGCGCTGCCCGAATTGCTTACTATCAAGGGGTGTTGGAAATTCGGATGCCATTACCAGAACATGAAATAAATAAAGAACTCATTGGCGACATGGTAAAATTGCTCTTGGATGAGTTAGAACTGGACTGGGAGCCTTACGGATCGACAACCTTTAAACGAGCCGAAATGTTAGCCGGAATAGAACCAGATACCTGCTTTTATATCCAAAATGCTCGCCAAATGATTGGTAAGCGACGACTAAATCTATCCATAGATCCACCTCCAGATTTAGCCATTGAAATAGATGTAACTTCTAAAACCCAACTTTCGGCTTATGTAGCCTTGGGAGTGCCAGAACTCTGGTGTTATGCCAATGGTAAATTAAAAGTATTCCTATTGCGCGCAGGGGAGTATGTGTCAGTAGAAACTAGCCCCATCTTTGGTAAATTGCCTATAATTGAAGCAATTGAGCAATTTTTGCAATTGAGCCAAACTGAGGGAGCAAGTGCCGCCAGAAGAGCATTTCGGCAATGGGTGCGCGAAGCTTTACCTAGTCTAAATTATTTAGAGAACCAATAAAAGCGATAAGAGCGATTTGAACTTCATATCATTTCCCCCAAACTACTGTTTTTTCTAGTCAGTATCGGAAGAAATCTCTCCTTTTCGTAATACCTTTGTGATAAAGCATTGTTACCAATTTTCCAACAGCAATCCATCCACATAATCAAAGTCTGTATCATCTGTCACTAACACCCAACCATGCTCTAAGCACTGAGCAGCAATCCATATATCATTCATTGGGATTGGTCGCCCCTTGCGCTTTAAGGCTAATCTAGTTGTAGCATAGATAGAGGCTGTTTCTCTGGTTAATGGCGCAACTACACAGGCCGCCATGAAATCCAGATAAACAGATAAATTTTCTAATGGACGTGCAGAGTTTTCTGCACCAAATAGCAACTCCCCAACGACAACAGTTGGCAAAATTATTTCTGGTAATTCCAGCACCCTCTTAGTGATTGTTGTGTTGCCATTCAAAAAACGTATGGCAACAGAGGTATCTAGTGCAATCTCACCACTCATTTGCATCTACCTGCCGACAGTCTGTGACAATTGCTTGTTGCAGTTCTTCTGCCTCTGAGTTACTTAAAATTCCGGCAAACTTTACCAGAGAATGCCTTTTCTCTACAACCTTAACCTGATGCAAAAAATCTAGCACCGTTTGGACTAGATCGTCAGGAGCTTCTTCAAGTTCTTTAATCAATTGTTCGCGATTTCCCATTTGTTTATGATTCCCTGGAAAAGTGAGTTTGTCTAGCTTTAGTATATCCAAATTGCAACTGGTTTGCTGAATCGATCAAATTCGGCAACTGCTGTTGGACTTGATTGACTGGAATCATAACTCTTGAGCCTTTCAATGTGATATTGTTCTAGACGCAATCATAGGACTCTCTTCTGTCATCAGGCAACCAGTCTCTCTCCTCTGGCTCCCCTTGCAGACAAGTTAGCCCCATAATATTCATAGATGGGTCATCGAGACATGAACCGCTAACTAGATCGCCTGATGCCCACCAAGCTGCGATCTGCTATCTTGCTGAAGTAGTCCTCAAGAGAGTTAGCATTAGATCTGAATCCGATCAGGAGCGCGAATTTAAAGTGAAGGTATTAGTTGTTGGCAATGGCGGACGAGAACACGCGATCGCCTGGAAATTGTTACAAAGTAAAAAAATTACTCAAGTAATCTGTATCCCTGGAAACGGCGCAACAGCGGCTAGATCAGATTGTCAAAATTTCTACTTAAGGGTTGATGATTTTGCCGGAATTGCCCGCTGCGCTCTCGTCAATGGCAGTTCTCTGGTGGTAGTCGGCCCAGAACAGCCCTTGGCTCTGGGGATTACTGATTATCTCAGAAGTCAAAATCTGACGGTTTTTGGGCCAACGAAGGAAGGGGCGCAGATTGAATCCAGCAAATCCTGGGCAAAAGCCTTAATGCAAGAGGCGGGCATCCCTACCCCTCGCGCAGCGGTTTTTACAAATTTGGAGGCCGCCAAAGCCTATCTAGCCGCTGAGGGTGCGCCAATTGTCGTCAAGGTGGATGGCTTGGCGGCAGGTAAGGGAGTCACAGTAGCTACTACGGTTCAACAAGCCCAAGATGCCTTAGCAGACTTATTCCAAAATCCCCATCAAAAGGTGGTTTTGGAAGAATTTGTACCGGGGCAAGAAGTTTCTATTTTGGCGCTGACAGATGGTTTAACTATTCGCCCTCTGCTGCCAGCCCAAGATCATAAGCGGATTGGGGAAGGGGATACAGGAGCGAATACAGGCGGGATGGGAGCATATTGTCCCGCACCCATTGCCACTCCAGAACTCATGAAGCGGATTCAAGAGAAAATCTTGGAACCGACAGTGGCAGCTTTGCAAAAACGCGGCATTGACTATCGGGGCGTTCTCTATGCCGGGTTGATGATTACCCCCCAAGGGGAACCCAAGGTGTTGGAATTTAACTGTCGGTTTGGCGATCCAGAAACTCAAGCAATTCTACCTTTATTGGAAACCCCTTTAGAAGATTTGCTTTTAGCTTGTACCAACCAAAAACTGGCAGATTTCCCCCCAATTGAGTGGAAATCTGGGGCGGCGGCTTGCGTGGTGGTGGCGGCGGGGGGCTATCCAGAAGCTTTTCGCAAAGGAGACGCAATTACGGGGATTGAACAAGCGGAAGCCTTGGGCGCAATTGTCTTTCAAGCCGGAACTCACCTCAAGCAACGCCAATTAGTTACCGAAGGCGGAAGAGTGCTAGGGGTGACAGGGGTGGGAGAAACTTTGGAGAGTGCGATCGCCCAAGCCTATGCTGGAGTAAACTGCATTCAGTTTGAGGGAATGTATTGCCGTCGTGACATTGGGAGCGCTGGGAAATAATTAGGGCGATTGGGGAGAGCAACCAGGATAATTTTGATGTAGAATTGTATCTAAATCTGTAGAGAGGTAAAATTTATCCTCTCTATTGTGATTCAAACTTCGTTTTTGCTGGTTTGACTTTCCCTGTGAGAAAACTCCCGCAGTTCAAGCGGGAGGATATCAATGAAAACAATTCAAGAAACTTTTTCTCATTGGTGGTCTGAGTTTACCCTCCAGACGCGCTTGATGGCGGCTGCCACCTTAGTAGTCTCCCTAGTTATGAGTGGCCTGACTTTTTGGGCTGTAAACTCTATTCAGCAGGATGCTAGATTAAACGATACTCGGTTTGGGCGCGACCTAGGACTATTGCTCGCCGCCAATGTTGCCCCCCAAATTGCCGAAAATAATCTTACCGAAGTGGCGCGATTTTCCCATCGCTTCTATAGCAGCACATCCAGCGTCCGCTATATGCTCTATGCCGACAAAGAGGGTAAAATCTTCTTTGGCATTCCCTTTTCAGAATCAGAAGTCCAAAATTCCTTAACCATTGAGCGCCGCATTCAACTACCAGAGAATTATGCGGAAAATTATGACTTACCAATGGTGCGCCAGCATATAACTCCGGATGGCGAAGTAACTGATGTTTTTGTTCCCCTGATTCACGATGGTCAAAATTTGGGAGTATTAGCGATTGGGATTAATCCTAATCCCACCGTCGTAACTTCCTCTGACTTAACGCGGGATGTCACCATCGCCGTGTTTATTTCAATTTGGGTAATGGTAATTCTAGGAGCAGTTTTTAATGCCCTGACTATTACTCAACCCATTAAGGAATTGCTGGTGGGAGTGAAAAATATTGCTACAGGTAACTTTAAACAGCGAATTGATTTGCCCTTGGGGGGAGAATTAGGCGAATTGATTTTCAGTTTCAATGAAATGGCAGAGCGACTAGAAAAATATGAAGAACAAAATATTGGCGAATTAACTGCCGAAAAAGCCAAATTAGAAACCTTAGTTTCTACCATTGCCGATGGCGCAGTCCTCTTAGATACCAACCTGCACGCAATTTTAGTTAACCCGACGGCGCGGCGAATTTTTGGTTGGGATAGCCACGAAATTGTGGGCGAAAACGTCCTCCATCACCTACCGCCATCAGTAACCGCTGAATTGACACGTCCATTATATAAAATTGCGGCAGGCGATCGCGAGGCCGCTGAGTTCCGCATTACCTTAGATCAACCGACCGAAAAAACGATTAGAATTCTGTTGACCACAGTTCTAGATCAATATCGGGAAAATGTCAAGGGAATTGCCATGACAGTTCAAGATATCACTCGTGAAGTGGAATTAAATGAAGCGAAAAGTCAGTTTATTAGCAATGTTTCCCACGAACTAAGAACGCCATTATTTAATATCAAGTCCTTTATTGAAACTCTGTATGAATATGGCGAAGATTTAACCGAAGAACAGCGGCGAGATTTTCTAGAAACAGCTAATAAAGAAACCGATCGTTTGACTCGATTAGTCAATGATGTTCTCGATTTATCTCGTCTTGGCTCCTGTCGATTGTATCACTTCGATGCCGTAGATTTGGCGCAAACTGTTGAACAAACTCTCCGCACCTATCAATTAAATGCTAGGGATAAAGGTATTGAATTAATCCAAGACATTGAGCCAGATTTACCTTCTGTCCTGGGACATTATGATTTATTGCTGCAAGTTTTTGCTAATTTGGTAGGCAATGCCCTAAAATTTACTGAACCAGGGGGGAAAGTGGCAATTCGTGCCTATTTGTTAGCGGAAGATAGCAGCCAAAAAGTGAATATTCACCCCAAATCTCGGATTTCTCATCGCTTAGTCAGAATTGAAGTGGCTGATACCGGAATTGGGATTGCCCCAGAAGACCAAGAAGCGATTTTTGACCGCTTTTTCCGAGTCGAAAATCGCGTCCATACCCTTGAAGGTACGGGATTAGGATTGTCAATTGTCCGCAATATTATTGAAAAGCATCACACCAATGTTTCTTTGGCTAGTGAAGTGGGTATCGGGACAACATTTTGGTTTGATTTGGCAGTGTTTCAAGAACCATCTGTCCTAGAAGGATTAACAGCTAACGATAGCGCGAATACTCTGGCACACCACGGAAATGTCGAGCTTCACCATTTACATACTTCGGCAAGTCAAACCACTTCTATAACGCCTACGTTGCTATAAAATGGTCAGATAGGTATCTACAGATTCCGAAGGTAAAACCCTCAAAGTTTGGTTCTTAAGGTCTGGCTCTAATCCCAGCGCTTCTAGGGGAATTACTCCAATTAAAGCATCTCGACCACCAGGTAATTCCAAGCATTCAAAAGTACCTTCTCGACCACAAAGCGATATTTTGGCATCTTGAAAAATTCTGGCTTTGCTCAGTCCAGTCGCGGTGGCAACATCTACTTCCTTGAGTAGTTCTAATCCAAGTTGCGCTATTGCCAACGCTGGCAAGCATAATGTAGTTGCACCAGTATCTACTAAAACATTATTGAGTGTAATCGAGCGAACCAGATCTGGGGAAATAATACCTCTGACTGCATTGGCTTCGTCAATACGATTTTTGACTATCAGTATTGTTAAAACTTTCCCCATTGATTTGTCGGAAGTGATGGACATTGCGATCGCTCCTCTGAGCCAATATATCTTAAAATTGTGACAAGTTTTCAATAAATCTCGCGATCGCATTAATTTTAATTATTTTTGCCGCTTAATAATGACTAAAAGTAAGCTGATGACAATTAGACTGCCGATAATGACTAATCCTTGATGGCGCTGATACCACAATCTTAAATTGCGCCGCCAATCTCTATCTATTTTAGCCCGGTCTGCGGCAGCTTGGGCAGCAGCAATCCGGTCATGGTATAAACTACAATCCCTCGCCTGGGGACGTTTTGGTAAAGTGCAGCTATCATCTTCGTGATAGGAACAGGTACTGCACAGGGGTTCTTGTCCAGTAGCGCGATGTACGGGAATCCCAGGATGCCCAAAAGCTTTTAAAGCTGACCGACAATAAGGACAGTTGACGGCTTCATCTGTAACTCTTTGATGGCATTGAGGACAGTTTGGCATAGTGGAAGATGGACAAAGTTGAAAAGCGATCGCACTTACCTTGTATGGAGCTTTGGTACTAATTTAGCTTAAAGCCCAAGTTTACAATTTTAGCGATCGCCTACTCATTCCCAGTTGATTAAATTCTAGCTTAAGCTAGACACCGAGAAAGCAACAAAAATCAATCCGCCCACTAGCAGCATTGCCGCCACGCCCATAATGGCGTAATTTCGTTGTTGAGTTGATGTTGGGGGTTCAGCGGTATAAAGTTTTGGCTCTTTGGCAAAATTGTTTAAACGTCCGCCTTCTTCTGTGGTATATGGCATGAATAATAACCTCTGCTGGTCTTAATATTAAAAATTGTAACAATAATTAGCGCCCAAAAATCAACATCTGAACCAAGTCGATTAATTTTAGGGGAAAACCTGATTTCATCAGGTTTTGGTAAGGTGTTGCGAAAGAACTCCCTACTGGTTGGACGAAAGCCGGATGGTTGAAGACCTTGGATAGATGTGTTAATTTAGCGATCGTAATTGGAAATACTAATTACAATCGTAGGTTGGGTTGGAACGATAGTGAAAACCCAACATTATATTCAGTGTTTTGTTGGGTTTTGCTGTCGCGCAACCCAACCTACGATAATTAGTGGTGAGTTCAAGCTCCCACTAATTGTCTTTAATTTTGAATTTTGAATTTTGAATTTTGAATTGGAGCGAAGCGACTTGACTTTTTTTCCGCTCCTTATCAATCCGAAACAACCATACCATTAACGCTACCACCCCCAATTGCAGGGCAAAATTTGGCAAAGCAGAAGCTACTTCTCTGCCAGCAACTAACTGAGCCAAAAACACCACTGCACCAATCAATCCAGAAGCACCAAAAGCGACATAAACAAACTTTCTCAACCCCCGATAGGGCGCTTTAGCTTCTGTTTTTAATCGAGCATATTGTTCAACGCTCAGATTGCGCTTTTGCCCCGGTGATTCTGGCATTTCTCTTTAATTTCCCCTAATCATTAATCGCGTTGAGCAAAATTTCCGTTAAAGTGAAATTTTCCATGTCATCCAAGGTAATCGCATCGCAGATATCAAACTTGGCTCCTACCCCTTGCAAGTCATCATCCAGGGCTTTTAAAAACCGCGTGGCAGTTGCATCGGAACCAATTTGGATAAAAGAAATGGCTAACTCTTCATCTCGCTCCATCTTATGAGAAGCTTTAATAATTACCTCCATCACTGCTTTCCGATCGTCCGGTTCCCCATCAGTAACTACTAGAATTGTTTCCCCATTGGGCTTGCTTTCTCCCGCCAATTTGCGCTTAAAATAGCTTTCCGTGGCATCTTGCAGCACAGCGGCTAAATTAGTTGTGCCAGCCGGATCGTTTTCTTGAAAGATTTGGACTACCTTACTAGCTGTCACATTGTCATAACGTTTAAAACGACCAGAAAACAAATAAACTGTAATCCCGTCTGGATCAAATTGTTCGCACTTTCTGGCTAAAGCTAAAGTGGATTCTTGGGCAGTTTCCCAGCGACTTTTATTAGTCGGTTGTTCTGGGGTAGACATACTGCCACTTTTATCGATAATTAAAGTGTAATCGCGGTCGGCTGCCAAATTATTACCTCCCATAATTAATCGTCAATCTCCTTTAGATTTCTCCCCATCCCCTAATCAATAATCGCATTCAGCAACACTTCCCTAAGTGTCATATCCTCCATATCGTCCATAGTTACCGTATCCACAATATCAAATTTGGCTCCGGCACTTTGCAATTCATCATCCAAAATTTTCAGGAATTTGGTAGCCTGGGAATCTATCCCCACCTGAATAAAGGAAATTGCTAGTTCCTCATCCCGATCAAGACGACGAGAAGCTTCAATAATTACTTTCATCACTGCTTTGCGGTCATCTGGTTCCCCATCCGTCACTACCACAATAGTTTCCCCATTGGGTTTAGATTGACCAGCCTTTTTGCGGGTGAAGTAACTTTCCGTCGCATCTTGCAGCACTGCTGCTAAATCTGTCCTGCCTGAAGGTTCATTTTCCTGAAAGATTTGGGCGACTTTATTGGTAGTTACATTGTCATAGCGTTTAAATCGTCCCGAAAATAGATAAACAGTGATGCCATCGGGATCAAATTCTTCGCATTTACCAGCGATCGCCAGGGTAGACTCTTGCATAATTGCCCAGCGACTTTTACCGCCCGCCTTGTCAGTAATCGACATACTGCCGCTTTTGTCAATAATTAAGGTATAGTCGCGGTTTTCTAGCATCGCCCTTTCCCCTCAAATAGTTTCCCCGGATCAAACCGCCTCAGCTAATAACGATTCTAACGGCTGCCAGCGGAAAGAGCGATCGCCACCCATCTCAATTACTACCTTCACTTTCGGCTCTAAGTTATGCAAGTTGACTAAATAGGCAATTTCCTGGCGAGATAAAACCTGTCCCTCAATAATCCACAATACCAACCCCTTGCTCTGAGGCGGCAAATGCTCCAACTGGGAACTCAAAATCGGCGGTAAGAAATAAACTGGTCCCACAGCCCCTTCATTCCCAATCGTCTTTTTCCCCAAATGGGCTGGGCGGACTCCATGCACCCCTGTTAAATAGGCCGCTAAATCCCCCAATCCCCGCGCAGTTAACCGTAGCGTCTGATATCCTGCCGCCCTTACCCGGCGCTGATAGCGACCTTCAAAGCCCCCTTCTAAAGGAGCATAAACCGCGATCGCCCCGGTTTTTTCCAAATCGCGAATAAATGGTTTGCCTGTGGTAATTAATGCCATAATGGTTTGCCGATCCACTTTTTAAGTTTTGCTAACAGCCGCTGGGAATTCATTATAGACGGGCAGCGATCGCCCATCAACTGTTTCCCAAGAAAATTAGCTTCACCCCTAGACAAGTTCAAAAATATAGTTTATAGTTTTGAATTGTGGTCAAAAACGGCTGCTAAAGCTTCCAAGCGGATACTAAGTGGCTTGCTACTTAAGTCCCTACCCAAGCCGAAAGTATATAGGCCAGGACAGAATTCTGGCTCTCAAACGAATTCACAGAGTTAGCTAAAAGCCATATAGGACAGCAGCGAGCCTCCTGAAGGATTGAGGGGGCTTGTTCTGGTCTGAAGAAGGTCAAGCTGAGTGAAGTAAAGCGGAGTTACTTCGGTTAATTCCGCATATTTGTAGTGTCTAAATCAACTGGAGACCCAAAAGCAGTGTCTGTCGGCATCCTTGGCACCAAACTTGGCATGACCCAAGTATTTGAAGAAGGCAAAGCCATTCCGGTGACAGTAATTCAGGCTGGCCCTTGTACTGTCACCCAAATCAAAACCCAAGCCACGGACGGCTATAACGCCATTCAGCTAGGTTTTGGGGAAACAACGGAAAAAGCCCTCAACCAACCAGAACTCGGACATCTTGCCAAATCCGATGCTCCCCCTTTGCGGCACTTAACCGAGTATCGCTTAGATAACACCGGAGAATTTCAACTTGGTCAGCAACTCACTGCTGACCTCTTTACCAAAGGGCAAATCGTCGATGTAAGTGGCACCAGCATTGGACGCGGCTTTGCCGGGTATCAAAAGCGCCACAACTTCGGTCGAGGCCCCATGTCCCACGGTTCCAAAAACCATCGCCAACCCGGTTCCATCGGCGCTGGCACAACTCCTGGACGGGTATATCCAGGGAAAAGAATGGCGGGACGCTTGGGCGGCAAACGGGTAACGATTAAAAAGTTAACCGTAGTGCGAGTAGACCTAGAGCGCAACTTATTACTAATTGCGGGAGCAGTTCCAGGGAAACCAGGGGCTTTATTGAGCATCATTCCTGCCAAAAAGGTCGGGAAATAACAATTCAAAATTCAAAATTATTAATTCAAAATTTTGAACTTTGAATTTTGAACTTTGAATTTTGAAATAGGGAGCAGGTTTTGAACTGCAATTGAAGGACTAAAGAGATGGTTAATTGCGTAGTGCAGAACTGGCAAGGCGAAGAAGTGGGGGAAGCAACCTTAGAGTTGCGGGTAGCAAAGCCAGAAACTGCTGCCCATATCGTCCACCGCGCCTTAGTTAGACAAACAAGAAATGCTCGGCAGGGTAATGCCTGTACCAAAACGAGGGCAGAAGTTAGAGGCGGCGGTCGCAAACCCTGGCGGCAAAAGGGAACTGGACGCGCTCGTGCTGGTTCCATTCGTTCTCCCCTATGGCGGGGCGGCGGGGTGATCTTTGGACCAAAACCCAGAGATTACGACATCAAAATGAACCGCAAGGAAAAGAGATTGGCATTGCGGACAGCATTCCAAAGCCGAGCCGATGAATTGAAGGTTGTAGAAGACTTTACCGATAAACTACCCCGGCCTAAGACCAAAGAATTGCTAGCAGCGATCGCCCGTTGGGGCATCGATCCCACTGCCAAAATCCTGCTGATTTTACCCCAAAAAGACGAAATGGTGTATCTCTCAGCCCGGAATATCGCCAACCTGCAACTGATTTGGGCAAACCAACTCAATATTGTCGATTTGTTGAAGGCAGACTACATCGTGGCGACTTCATCCGCCCTTGCCAAAATTCAGGAGGTTTACAGTGACTGAGTATAACCCCCGCGATCTGATTGACTTAATCAAACGGCCTCTAGTAACGGAAAAAGCCACCCTGTTACTAGAGCAGAACAAGTACACCTTTGAAGTAGTTCTGAAAGCCACCAAGCCCGAAATCAAAGCCGCGATTGAAGACTTATTTAACGTCAAGGTGATTGGTGTCAACACCCAACGCCCACCCCGGAAGAAGAAGCGGGTAGGAAAGTTCCTGGGCTACAAAGCTCAATACAAGCGGGCTGTGGTCACGCTGAAAGAAGGCGATTCTATCACTTTATTCCCAGACGTTTAAGGAAAGAGGGAAAAAGGTAAAAGTAACTTGCTTTTTTGCCTTTTGCCTTTTAACTTTTACCTTTTTACCACTCAAACTCCAAAATTCTAGTTATGGGCATTCGTTCTTACCGACCATATACTCCAGCAACTCGCCAGCGCAGTGTTTCTGATTTTGCGGAAGTGACCCGCAACGAACCAGAAAAGTCCCTGACTAAATCAGTCCATCGCGTCAAAGGCCGGAACAATCGCGGCATCATTACCAGCCGACGCAGAGGTGGCGGTCACAAACGCCTCTATCGGTTGGTAGATTTTCGTCGGGATAAGCATAATATCCCCGCTAAAGTGATGGCGATTGAGTATGACCCCAACCGCAACGCTCGGATTGCCTTAGTTTTTTACCAAGATGGGGAAAAGCGCTACATTCTGCATCCCAATGGTTTGGCAGTGGGAACTACCATTACCTCCGGACCAGAAGCCCCAATTGAAATTGGGAATGCCTTGCCCCTGAGCAATATTCCCCTAGGTACGGCAGTTCACAACGTGGAACTCACCCCTGGTAGAGGCGGGCAAATTGTCCGAGCCGCCGGAGCAACTGCTCAACTAATGGCAAAAGAAGGCAGTTATGTCACCCTGCGCCTACCTTCGGGAGAAGTCCGGCTGGTGCGTCGAGAGTGCTACGCCACCATTGGACAGGTAGGCAACTTAGAGGCCAGAAATATCAGCATTGGTAAAGCCGGACGGAACCGCTGGAAAGGCCGTCGTCCATCAGTGCGTGGTAGCGTTATGAACCCGGTAGATCACCCACATGGTGGTGGTGAAGGCAGAGCGCCCATTGGACGCAGCGGCCCAGTCACCCCTTGGGGCAAACCAACTTTGGGATACAAGACGCGGAAGAAGAAAAAGGCCAGTTCGTCGCTCATTCTGCGCCGTCGTCGCAAGTCTTCCAAACGCGGACGGGGCGGACGGGAATCTTAGGGAGATGGGGTGATGGGGTGATGGGGCGATGGGGTGATGGGGTGATGGGG
>CAKZHE010000100.1 GCA_936920195.1 uncultured cyanobacterium
GAGGCTCTGCCTCGTATGAGCGCCAAGCGAGGCAGAGCCTCTGGATATCTGTTCCCAGGCAGAGCCTGGGAACCAGCTAGGAAATATCAGACACAGTTATTGCATGAATAAGATTGCTAAAAAACTCGCAAAGTCAACAGCCTACCCTAAGCCCCAATTGTAAAAATCTGTAGGGGTAGCGCCCCCGTGCCTACCCCGTTAATTCGGGGCAACCACGGGGGGATTGCCCCTACAAATCAGGAAATTGATATTACTGTGCAAATTACTTTTTTAGGAACAAGTTCTGGCATTCCCACGCGATCGCGCAACGTTTCTAGTATAGCCCTGCGCTTGCCCCAAAGAGCCGAATTGTGGCTGTTTGATTGCGGTGAAGGCACTCAACATCAGTTACTCCGCAGCGACGTAAAAACTAGCCAGTTGCGGCGAATTTTTATTACCCACCTCCACGGCGATCATATTTTCGGATTAATGGGATTGCTCGCCAGTTGTGGATTAGCTGGCAATGTTCAGCACGTTGATATTTATGGACCTCCCGGTTTAAATGAATATTTACGCGCTTGCGAGCGTTATTCCCATACCCACTTTTCGTACCCGGTACGAGTTCGTACTGTGGAGCCAGGAGTAATTTACGAAGATGAGGAATTTGTAGTCAGTTGCGGCTATTTGAAACATCGCATCACTGCCTTTGGTTATCGGGTAGTGGAAAAAGACCGGGCAGGACGCTTTAATGTGGAGAAAGCTCAAGAATTGGGTATTCCTTCTGGTCCAGTTTACGGCAAATTGAAACGCGGCGAAAAGGTAACTTTACCCGATGGCAGGGAAATCAACGGCGCGGATTTTTGTTCGCCACCGGAAACGGGCAGAAAAGTAGTTTATTGTACTGATACAGTTTTTTGCGATGGCGCAGTGGAATTAGCTCAGGATGCCGACGTTTTAATCCATGAAGCCACCTTTGCCCATCAAGATGCTCAAATGGCTTTTGATCGTTTGCATTCTACCTCAACTATGGCAGCCCAGGTAGCTTTAGCTGCCCAAGTTAAGCATTTAATTATGACTCATTTTAGTCCGCGCTATGCCCCAGGAAATGCCATTGGGTTAGATAATTTGTTGCAAGAAGCGCGAGCAATTTTCCCTAGTACGCAATTAGCTTATGATTTCTTAGCCTATGAAGTTCCCCGTCGCAGTTGATTGACCATGATTTATGTAGGGGCATCTACCATTTAACGGTGGGTTACGCTATCGCTAACACACCCTAATACTATTACTAAAAAATCAAAGGAATTTTGTAATTGGGCTTCAGCCCCTCCGGATTAGGGCTGAAGCCCAACTACGAACTTTTGCGTATAGTCTTTTATTTATGACCACCTACTTAACGCGCCTAAATCATTATCAATTTGCTTATTCTTGGGTTGGTAGTCCAGACTTGCCAATAATTCTATTTTTGCATGGATTTTTAGGCGATCGCCACGAGTTTGACCGCGCTATCTCTGTATTATCTCAGCAATTTTGCTGTTTAACTGTTGATTTACCGGGACATGGCGAAACTGAAGTCATGGGGACAGACGAATGCTATACTATGCCCCATACGGCTCAGGGATTAATTCAGTTCCTAGATTCCTTAAATATTGCCCACTGCTTTTTAGTCGGTTATTCTATGGGAGGCAGATTAGCCTTATATCTGGCTTTACATTTCCCCCAAAGGTTTTTAAAAATCGTTTTAGAGTCCGCATCTCCAGGTTTAAAGACGGCAGCCGAACAGTGGCAGCGCCAACAAAGCGATCAAATATTGGCAGAGGAATTAGCTACAGGGGATTTGGTCAGCTTTTTACATAAATGGTATCAAAACCCACTTTTTGCCACTTTGAGAAACCATCCCGAATTTGATAATTTATTAGCAAGGCGATCGCCGCCACAAATAAATACTCATTTACTGGCAAAATCCCTCCGCTATCTAAGTACCGGATGTCAGCCTTCCCTATGGCAACAATTACCAGAGAATCAAATTCCTTTATTATTGCTGGTGGGAGAGAGCGATCGCAAATTTCAAGCCATTAATATCGAGATGGAAAAATTGTGTCCGGCGGCGCAATTAAAAATAGTCAATCGCAGCGGTCATAATATTCATATTGAGCAAGCGATCGCCTTTACCGAAAACATTCAAAACTTCTTCTAATCGCAATTTCATAAAGCATTGCTACACATAGACGATACCCCTAAATCCCCCTTAAAAAGGGGGACTTTGAGGAAAACTGATGAAGCTAATTTGATTTTATCCCACCGTGCGAGTAGCTTCCAGCAACCGAGAAAAATAAAATCGCGTCCGAGTCATTGCCTCTCTTTGCACCTCAAAACCATTGTTGGCTAACATCTTGACAATATCGGCTTCCCGATGTAAATAGGCACGAGTGGCCTTACTTGGACCAGGGAAAAAACTGCCAATCTTCTTCAGCAAACTGAGAGTGCAGGTTTTGGGAGCAAAACTGAGAATTAACCGCGACTCAGCTAAAGAACTTAAATGAGCAATCATTTGCTCGGCTTGCTCTTGAGGATAATGTATCAGCACATCCAAACAAATCACCGTGTGATATTTGCCGCTCAAACTTTCTAAATCTTGGACAGCCAAACTGAGATTACTGGCATTGGCTAAAACTTCCCCAGCGCGGCTTTTGGCTTCCTCTACCATTTTTTCGGAAATGTCGCTGCCATCAACTTTTGCCCCAGCTTGCGCCAGAGGAATGCTCAGACTACCGACACCGCAACCAGCATCCGCAATCGTCAATCCCACCAAATTACCATCAGCTTGCAGCCACTCCAGAACTGTATCAACGGTTTGCTGATGTCCAGTCCGAATGTCTAACTGCACCTTATTGACTTCGCCATCGCCATAGATGCGCTGCCAGCGCTCAAATCCCGTGGCATTGAAGTATTCTCTAACCACAGTTTTATCGTCAACTGTATTTTGAATAGCGGTTTGATTTTCCAGTACGCTCATGAATCTGCCTGCTTTCCCAATTGCTCTCAATGTTAAATATTATTGCCGATGGGGAGTCCCAGCGGGTGCGATCGCCCTTAAACCTGCGACCATTAGCTGAGAGCATTGCCATGATTAAACTTTGAGAACGGGTGCGACAGGATTCGAACCTGTGGCCGACGACTTAGAAGGTCGCTACTCTATCCACTGAGTTACGCACCCATAGAAAACAGATAATCCTAGTTTACCAAAAAAACGGGTGTAAAGCCCCGTCCTTCTAGGACGGCTTTTTATTTCATTTTATTTAATGGCTCTGCCCTGAGTGACATAGAGAGCAATTGCCTCTTACAATCATAGCATGAAGACGCTCAAGTTCAAACTATACAGCCATAAACGGAATCAGACCACCGGGATTTAAGAAAGTCAAGAAATACAAGTCTTTCACCTTAAAGCAAGCGGGATACAAGTTTTTGGGCGACAATCGGATTAGGATTGGCAACCGAGTCTATCAGTATTGGCAATCTAGGGAAATTCCAGGTCAAAATAGAGCCGAAATGATATGGTAGAGAGCCTACCTAACTGAGCGATCGCCTCCGAACGCAGTAAATTTAGTGAAAAGTAGCGGCAATTCCAGTATCTTAGGGATAGTTGGCTGGAAAACCAAGAAGCGCTTTGATCGCGTTTCGGCGAATTCCCAACTGGACAGATCGAGATTCATTGTCTGCGATCGCCCAGAAAACGCCCAGACCAGTCAGGATCATCTGATGCTCGGATAAGATAGTGTATTAGTCAAGGAGATCGCTGCTTGAGTTTACACCGACATCCTCTCGGATGGTTTGGTCACTACAATTCGCCCAGCACCCCGACACGGTCAGGAGTCATTTACCAGTGTCATGTTTATTCTGAAAAGGCAGGATGTTGAAATATCTAGCATTCAGCACCCAAAACGGGAGCAACAGATCCCGATTCTCAATTATCAGGGGCAAACTTTTCGCTTGTTGAGCGTATTTAGCGCCAAACAGGGAGAAGAAGCCAAAGCATACTGGCGAGATCTGACTGATAACCGTGGCAAAGCCTGCGTTCTCTTAGAAGAACCAGACCGATACAGTATCTGGGGGAAAATTCGTCTAGAGCAGCTAGCTAGCGAGGTGAGTAACGATGGCAAAATCGTTCCCTATACCCAAGCTTGTCTCTTGTTGCTCCAAGCGGTTTACATAGATATTGAAGACCTTTTAGGAAATCGGCAAGCTGGCTCATTTCAGAAAGACTTTCTGGAGGTGATGCGACAGTGGCATTTTCCGGGAGGGGATTCCCCCGCAGCTGTAAATAATTTACTGACTATCGACCCGCTCAATAGCCCTCAAATCCCCCCTTGGGAAGAACATCACCTGATTACCCTCTTGCAAGAACTCCATCGTCTGGGCAAATCCTACTTTGGCAATACCAACTTTTCTCAAGGAATTAGCGATACCTTAGAAGATATGCCAGATGCCGAGCGATCGCAATTTATAGAATGGCTGAATCAATCCCCCTTGGGTAAGCTATGGCGATAGCGAGAAAATACTGAAAAAATCCACCGCGATCGCCATGTAAATGCGATACTAGCAAGCAAGAGGGTAATTTTTAGCCACCCCATCGATTCTTCCTCATCTGTCCTGTGGCATCCCATAGCTAGCTATTTTTGTTTGAATCACTATGAGCAGCTCTGTAGAAAAGTCATCTGGCGCTCAACCAACTTTGACAGGCTCAAACATTGTCTATGCAGGAATTGCTTGGGCTGTGGCAGCACTGTTATTTTTTCTCTGGTTTAGCATTGGCGACGACCGTCCATTTTGGTATCAGATTGGCACATATATTTTCGAGCAGCTGCCCTTCCTCGGCGCAGCTTTACTGTGCTACAGAAACTTTGGCAGCCCTCAAATCGCCAGTGGGCGAAATGTTTGGTGGGGCATTGGCCTAGGGATGCTGTCCTTTTTCCTAGGAAACTTACTCTTTGGATGGTGGGAAATGGGTTGGGGACTATCTCCCGAAGTATCCCTAGGCGATTTCTTCTTCATCTTTTTCTATTTGTTTCTAGGTTGGGGGATGATTTTAGCAGTTCTCCCCAGACGGCTGAATCTAGAATTGTGGCAATGGGGAGTAGTGGGAGCCATTGGTGCGGTGGGGATTGCCCTAGCCGCTGGACTAGCACTCTCCTCCCCTAAAGGCATCCCAGAAACTCCTGTTGCTCCAGCAACTGAGCAAGTATCTCCGGCTGCTAAAACAGCAACAGCTAAAAAGGCTCCAGTTTTAACTCCAGGCAAAACCGCCCCCCCAGTAGCAGACAACCCTACTACCAAGAAGTCAGCCGTTGCCGTTGCCTCAGAAAAGCAACCGCCACAATGGGTATTATCCCTAGAAAAACAATTAGAACCCTTAGCTAAACCGCTCAATCTCTTCTACATTGTTTGCGATGTAGTGTTGTTGATCATTGCGGCAACTCTATTGTTAGCATTTTGGGGAGGAAGATTTGCTCAATCTTGGCGGATGATTGCCGCAGCCGCATTTGCTCACTACATTGCCGATATGTGGTTTAAGTTTGCGGAAGAACATATTACTGACTACCAAAGCGGTTTTATCTTAGAAGTATTTTGGGTATTCAGCGGCGTTTTGTTTGCGATTGGGGCAGCGCTGGAATATGAGACTTCTAACCGCAAATCCAAGCGCAAATCGCGGGCATAGCAATTAGCATGAGTCCCAGAAAACTATCAGAAGTAGATAAACGCGATATCCTGAAGTTGTATCGAGAGCCAGGAGAGACCACCTCAACCCTGGCTACTCGTTATGATGTCAGTAATTCAACGATTAGCCGCTTGCTGAAAAGTCGTCTATCGGAACTGGAATACGAAGCCTTGGTTCACCAAAAGCGCTCCAATCGGGGTCACAATCACCCAGAGGAGTTAGAAGAAACTGAGGTAAGCGAACTAGAGTCAGCGCCGGAAAGTGAAAATATCGCCGAAATTTCGGACGATCAAAATGCTGGAAAAGTTCGCCGCCGCAGATTTTCGGCAGTGGAACCGCCTGTGATTCAGGAACGAGAACCTGCCCAACTTTCATTACCATTGGCAGAATCTTTGCCTTCAGCACCAGCAGAATCTGTAGATGAAAATGATGAAAATGATGAAGAAATAGATGACGATCTAGACTATGAAGATGGTGATTTAGAAGATGGTGATGAGGATGATTGGGACGATGACCAACCAATCGATTCAGAAATTTTTACTCCTAAAACGAAGAATCATTCGATAGTCCAGGTTTTGCCATTATCGACAGCGCAAATCCCCAAAATATGCTATTTAGTTATTGATAGAGCCGCCGAATTAATTGCGCGTCCGCTGAAGGATTTTAGCGATTTGGGCAAGATTCCGGCAGAGGAAGTATTACAAAGGACTTTGCCAGTTTTTGATAACCATCGAGTCGCCAGAAGGTTTTCTAACCGCGCTCAACGGGTAATTAAGGTTCCCGATGGCAGGATGTTGCAAAAAGCTGGGACTCATTTGCAAGCCAAAGGGATTACTAGGTTATTGATTGATGGTCAAGTTTATTCTTTGTAGGGGATGGGAAGCAAATTATTGTTTGGAGACATTTTCAAAGGATTCTGAACCCAAAGGGCTAGGAATCCAACCAGAAATTTGCTGGCGTTGAGCTAGTAGGGGTTGGGCATGGACGATAGGCACGCGCACTGCTTCTTGTTGAAGAATTTCGCTAATTTCAGTGTAAATTTTGGTTCTGGCGGCAAGATTACCATTGGCTCTCGCGGCATCCAAAAGTTGTAGAACTTTGGGGTTTTGCCAACCGCCTAAATCGGCAGTGGCTCCGGGACCAAAGTGGGGATAGTAGAAGTTATCAGGATCTCCATAGTCGCCAGTCCATCCCATTATAAAGGATTGGAAGCCGGGAGATTTGAGGCGATCGCTTAAATAACTTGCCCAATCTTTGGTCTGCAATTTTACTCGCACCCCAATGGCACTCAAATCGGCGGCGAGAGCTTCGGCAATGGGTTTAGGGGTGGGAAAATAGGGGCGGGAAACGGGCATATACCAAAGTTCCAAATCGAAGCCGTTGGGATAGCCAGCTTCGGCAAGTAGTTGTTGGGCTTGGGTGGGGTTATATTGGCAACTGGTGGGGGAGGAAATTGCCAGGACGGGGGGAGTAAAGATACAATCGCTTTGGCCTAGGTTGCCCCAAAAGGCTTGGACAATGGCTTGTTTGTTGATAGCCAGAGCGATCGCCTGTCTTACCTTAATATTGGATAGGGGTGGATAGCTAGGATTGAGCGCCAAATAGCCTACATTGAAGGAAGGGCGGGGAATGGCTTTGATTTGCGAGTCTTTTTCGATCTCTTTTAATTGATCGGGAGCCAAATCTACGGTAAAGTCAATTTGTTTGGCTCGCAGTTGAGCTAATCTGGCGGCAGGATCGGTAATAAAGCGAATGGCTAGTTGATCGACTTTGGGCAATCCTGCTTGCCAGTAATTAGGGTTTTTGGTTAAGAGGATGCGATCGCCTGTCCGCCATTCTTTAAATATAAATGCTCCGGTTCCCACTGCCAAGGAGCCGGGAGTGCCATAATTTGCCCCGGCTTTTTTAATCGCTGTGGGGCTAGCAATACTAAAATAGGCCGAGCCAATGGCAGCGGGAAAGGCGGCAAAAGGTTGATTTAAGACAAATTTGATCCCATATTTATTGGTAACTACTACATCCTTGAGCAAAGATTTGGGGCTATCTTTAAAACCGCCAAACATTTGAGGCCAAATTTCGTAGGTTTTCCCCCCATTGCGATAGCCATAGGGATGTTGGGGATTCCACCACCTTTCAACGTTAAATTTAACTGCTTCGGCATCAAAATCTGTGCCGTCGTGAAATTTAACACCAGAACGCAATTTAAATGCCCAACTTTTACCATCCCCAGAAACTGACCAGGAAGTTGCTAAACTGGGAGCCAAGTCAGTAGTACCGGGTTTAAAATCCAGCAGGCGATTGTAGATTTGATTGTGAACAATTAGGGAGTTACCTTCAACCACATTTCCCGGTTCTAGATTGACGGGTTGTCCGCCAGAACCATAAATTAATAATCCCGGCGGATTGGCTTCTGAACTGGTGTTTTGACTAGAAGGGGGAGAACTCTGGCAATTTGTGAGGACAACTGCTAAAGCGGCGATCGCTGCTAGAATAATTACTTGCCACTGCTTGTTAATATTTGGCATAGACCCATCAGTAAATTGAATTATGGTTCAATTTTTACAAAAGAACATGACTTTCGCTGAATTTATCCAGTGGAAGCCAGAAAACAAACATTACGAACTACATGATGGAGCCATTGTTGAAATGTCCCAGCCCACAGGCGAACATGAAGATATTGTGGGGTTTTTAGCTGAAAAACTGACCTTAGAATATGTTCGGCTCAATCTTCCCTATTCTATCCCGAAAACGGCACTGGTTAAATCAGCATCCAGTGATTCGGCTTATGCGCCAGATATTTTGTTGCTTAACCGGGCTAATTTGGTGAATGAACCTGTTTGGAAAAAAGCCTCTACCGTGACTCTGGGGGCATCTATTCCTTTAGCGATTGAGGTAGTCAGCAGCAATTGGCGGGATGATTACTACAAAAAATATGGGGAATATGAAGAAATCGGAATTGCTGAGTATTGGATTGTAGATTATCTGGCTCTGGGGGCTAGTAAATTTGTCGGCAATCCTAAAAAACCAACTATTTCTATTTATTCTTTGGTTGATGGAGAATATCAAGGGAGGAAATTCCAAGGAAATGACTGTTTGCAATCATTAACTTTTCCAGAGCTAAATTTAACTGCTCAAGCCATATTTCAAGCTACCAGTAGATGATATCAAAAAATAAGCGATCGCTGATAATTCAATACAGTTCAGTTAACTAAGTTCGTAGTTGGGCTTCAGCCCTCTCCGGATTAGGGCTGAAGCCCAACTACGAACTTTTGCGCTCTTTTATTTGTGATATCATGTCCTGACGATATTTTACTTGTTTTCAGGCAGAGCCTAGGCTGTTGATGTCAGTTTAATACGAATTCAAAAATTCTAAATAGCTGTTACTCAACTCTTTAACAGCCACTTCATAAAATTGCTGACCATGTTCTGGAGTTGCCAAAGCCGGGTTAGAACCCATTCTGCCATCAGGATAGCGGCGACGAAAATCAGCGGCTCCATAAATCTGATGTCCGCGAGCCACTTCTACCGCCAAAGGAGCTTGCTTAATTGCCTCTGGATAAAGATATTGCGTCAAAGCAACTTCGCTGGGAGTAGCGTGGGAACCCTCTTGATTGCCATATAATTCTTTAGCTAACTGATAAACTCCACTCGCCATAAACCAGTTACCAACTTGACATTGGACTAAATGGGCATTGGGCAAATTCAAATCGGCTAGGATGGTATATGTTTCCGAAAAAGCGGCTTTCAGAGTGGCAATATTACCGCCGTGACCATTAATAAAAAAGAACTTGTTAAATCCAGCTTTGGCTAAACTGGTAATATATTCCCCAATCACCAGAATCATGGTGCTGGGACGCAGGCTAATTGTCCCAGGGAAAGCCGCATGGTGCAAAGCCATCCCCACATTGATTGTCGGGGCTACCATAACTTTAAGTTGTTCTCCGACACCGCGAGCGATCGCCTCCGCACAAATGGCATCCGTCCCAATTAACCCCGTTGGTCCGTGCTGCTCCGTGGAACCAATCGGGATAATTATCCCCTGAGAGCGATACAGATATTCCTGAACTTCATACCAAGTGCTTAGGTGTAGCAACATATCATTATTTTCTCCAATTAGTGATGGGGTAGTGGGGTGATGGGGAGGTGGGGTGATAGGGAGTGGAGAATTAGCAATAACTCCTTTTTTCCCGATTCCCGATTCCCTATAGATTTCATTATCAAAAGTTATCAGGGTGTGAATTTTAGTGTATATGTGGGCATATAACACCAATACCTACTTTCTCAATTATGCTTTCCCTTGACATCCCGATGAGTCACTCCCGACCAGATCTAGGGCGCACCAGTCAGATTCTGATTGTTGAAGATGAGGAAATCATCCGGGAAATGTTAGTTTTAGCCCTAGAAGAGGAAGGCTACGAAGTCACCACTGCCCCAGATGGACGGACAGCGCTAGGATTGCTTCAGGACTCTGAAAGCGATCGCCGTCAATTTGACTTAATTATTTTAGATTTAATGCTCCCCCAGGTGAATGGCTTAGATCTGTGTCGCTTGCTGCGCTATCAGGGCAATCCCGTCCCAATTTTAATTCTCAGCGCCAAAGCTAGTGAAACTGACCGAGTGCTGGGCTTGGAAGTGGGAGCAGACGACTATGTAATTAAGCCCTTTAGCATTCGGGAATTGGTGGCTCGCTGTCGAGCCTTGTTGCGCCGCCAGGGAGCCGCCAGGTTTTTTACTCCTACGGGGAATTTACCAGTTCCCCAAATGCCCGTGCTGCAATTTAAGGAAGTGATGCTTTCGCCCCAAGAATGCCGCGTGATGGTGCGGGGGGAAGAAGCCAACCTTTCTCCCAAAGAATATCGTCTGTTAGAGTTGTTTATGAGCTATCCTCGCCGAGTTTGGTCGCGGGAGCAATTAATCGATCAGGTTTGGGGACAAGATTTTGTAGGCGATAGCAAAACCGTGGATGTTCATATCCGCTGGTTGCGCGAAAAGTTAGAGCGCGACCCCAGCCAGCCAGAGTACATTATTACTGTCCGAGGTTTTGGCTACCGTTTCGGTTAATGCTGGCTGAGGAGTAAAAACTGGAAGTCTCAAAACTGAGTTGGTAGTTAAACTTCTTCCAACCTGCTGCCCATGAACTTATTGGCATTTTTCCTAGGACTGGCTTTCGGAATAGGATTTTGTTACTGGCAGCAAAATCGTTTTGCTCGCCAGCTGCGCCAAATTCTCGATTTGTTGCCGAATGGCAATGGTGAAATTTCGTTACCGTTGATTTCTCAACTGCGGCGGGGAATTGTTTTATTTAAGCAGCAACGGCTGGATTTGGAAACAGAAATTGGTAGTTGGCAACAGTTGTTGTTAACTGCGCCAATTGGTTATTTGCAGGTTGATGAGGAAAATCAGTTGCTGTGGTGCAATCAACAGGCACAAAAGTTGTTGCAAATTCAGCGTTGGGAGCCGGGGCAGGTGCGCTTATTGCTGGAAATTGTGCGTTCCTATGAGTTAGATCAATTAATTCAAGAAACTCGCGATCGCCAGCAACCAAGTAAGCGAGAATGGGTGTTTCACCCCGCATTTGCCGATGCCGTGGCAATTGGTGGGGCGCGAGCGATCGCGCTCAGAGCTTCTAGTTGGCCTTTAAATCGGGGACAGGTCGGTGTATTCTTAGAAAATCGGCAGCCTTTGGTGGAGCTTTCGCAATCCCGCGATCGCTGGGTTTCTGACCTCGCCCACGAACTCCGCACCCCCTTAACTTCCATTCATTTGGTAGCAGAAACTTTGCAAAGTCGCCTGCAACCACCCCTCAGCCGTTGGGCAAACCAATTGTTACAGGAAACCAACCGCCTGATTAATTTGGTGCAGAACTTACTAGATCTCAGTCGGATGGATAGCACCGCCAGCCCGCCGTTGAATTATAAGTCTGTAGAATTGAAAGGGTTAATTGATTCGGTTTGGCAAACTCTGGAACCCCTAGCCCAACAAAAGCAATTAAATTTAATTTATTCTGGCAACGATGCGATCGCCGTTAGAGCGGAAGAATCCCGATTACACCGAGTTTTTCTAAATTTGTTCGATAATAGTATAAAATATAGTCCCCCCGGAGCCAGCATTCTAGTTGAAATCAATCTCGTCGGCAGTACAGCCATCCAAATCAACGTTATTGATTCCGGTTCTGGCTTTCCTGAAACCGATTTGCCCCATGTATTCGATCGACTTTACCGAGGAGATCCTGCCCGGGCAAGGCAATTTACCTCCCCTAACTTAGAAAATTCGGGAGATAGTGCTACATCTAACCGCATCAGTATAAGTCAATTGCCGATCAATAACGGTAATGGACTCGGACTTTCCATCGTCCAACAGATTGTTTTTGCCCACGGTGGAACTATCCAAGCCAAAAATCATCCTCAAACCGGAGGAGCTTGGTTGCAAATCGAATTACCCCTGTAAGAGCAAATTTCTCAGGACTTACGCAGCGTCTCTATCCGTAGGGTGTGTATAGCCTGCGGCATGGCTAACGCTAAAGCGCAGCGTAACGCACCATCAACGCTATCAGGACTTACGCAACACCTCTATTAGTAGGGTGTGTTAGCGCAGCGTAACGCACCATCAACGCTATATGCGGATCAACTGCGTAAGTCCTAGCTATATGCGAAGTAACTGCGTAATTCCTGTTTCCGAGAAAGTGTCTGTCCATACGGCACAAAAACCAAAATTAGGTCAATCTAGATGTTAGATATGAAATTAAATTATTTTCCCAAACTGAGGTGAATATCTCTCAACACATCCGCTCAGAACGAAGTCAATTCAAGCGCAGAAGCAGGCGCTTGGAGCAAGACGTTTTGCGAATGGGAGCCTTGGTAGAAAATTCTTTCCGTCTCTGCCATCAATCCCTGTTTGCCCGCAACCTAGAAGCCGCCCAGCAAATTGCCTTACTCGATAAACAAATCGATCGCTTCTACCGTCAAATCGAGCTAGATTGTGCTGCTCTAATGACTCTACAAGCCCCCGTAGCTCAAGATATGCGTCTCTTGAGTGCCTTTATGCAGCTGGTGCGAGATCTAGAAAGAATTGGCGATTATGCTAAGGATTTGGGGGAAATTGCCGTCAAGCTTTTTCCCTACCCGCCTCACCCCTGTTTGCCAGAAATTGAGTTAATGTCTCGCCATGCCCAAGCCATGCTCGCAGCTAGTTTAGTTGCCCTGGCTGATTTAGATGGAGCCGCTGGACAAGCCATCAAAGAACAAGATGATGCCGTAGATACTGCCTATGAAAGTGTTTATCAAACCCTCGCCTACCAGCGAGATATCAAAGGTGTAGTGGAGCCAATTCTCTTGCTAGGGTTGGTAATTCGTCATTTGGAGCGGATGGCGGATCATGCTACCAATATTGGTCAGCGAGTAGGATATATTGTCACTGGGCATAGGGAATAGGGAATAGGGAACAGGGAACAGGGAATAGGGAATAGGGAATAGGGAATAGGGAATTTTGATAACTTTGAATTAACCAAAATATTAACTGAATATCATGGTATTTTAACTATCTATGCGGATAATCATGAGGATTTCAAACTTTGAATTCAAATTCTCTCTGTTGAAATTTAAAAGCTAAATTATGAATTTAAAACGCCGCCATCTTCTGCTGTTTTTAGCATCTGCTTCGACTTTAGCCGCTTTAGGTTGTAAAAGTTTATTGACGCGGAAAGATCCGACTCCGAATGGAAGTGGCAATGTCAAGTTTAAAACTGTCAAAAGCCCGATTCCTTTGGCAACAGATGGGATTCCAGTAGATGAGCAGATTCAGGCTTATAGTAACTATGAAATTGTAGATGATTTGGTATTGCCAGAGGGCTTTACCTACGATGTCATTGCTGCTTGGGGCGATCGCGTGGGTGATAGTCATTTTGGGTATAACAACGATTATTTGGCTTTGGTGGAAACCGATAAAAATCAAGCATACCTGACCGTTAATTTTGAATATATCAGTCCCGTGCCTTGGCTAGCAACATATCAGCAGGTGATTGGCAAATCTCTGCCCGTTAAACAAGTTCAGGCTGCCGTTAAGTCAGCAGGCGAACAAGGGATTAACGCCTATAGTTTGCCCGCCGATGACCCCCTGAAAGCTCAAATTAAGGAAATTTGTCAAGCCGCTTTAAAAGATCAAGGAGTTGGAGTCATTGCCCTTCGCCAAGCTGCTAATGGGAAGTGGGAGCGGATAAATGGAGGGGCAGAACGCCGAATTAATGGACTTTCTGGATTAGAGGATGGACGCTATCTCAAAGTAACTGGACCAGGAGCAGCAGTATTTCGCAAGCCAAAGGGACAAGGTTATCTTGACGGCTTGGGAGAGCGGATTATTGGCACTTTTGGTAACTGTGGTGGTGGGACTACTCCCTGGGGAACTGTCATCAGTGCGGAAGAAAACTTTCAAGACCAAGTACCAGAACCAGTTTATCCTGACGGCACAGCCTTTGACCCCAAAGAACGCCACTTTGGACTAGATCGAGACGAATTGTCTGGTCAAGGCAATGTTTTTGGGTTAGCTGGGAATAAATATGGTTGGGTGGTGGAAATAGATCCTGCCAATCCAGAAGATTATGGCACTAAACATACTTGGTTGGGGCGCTATCGCCACGAAGCCGTCGCCGTCAAAGTAGTGACTGGTAAACCAATGGCAGTTTATTCTGGATGCGATCGCCGGGGCGGACATCTCTACAAATTCGTCAGCCAAGCCACCGTCGTCAACCCCCAGGATAAAGCCAATTCCCGTCTCTTTCAACAGGGCATCCTCTACACCGCCAAATTTCATCCCGACGGCAGCGGCGAATGGTTGCCCCTCACCCCCCAAACCCCAGTCCAACCAGAACTACCCAGCCATCTCGTAGGAGGAGAATTATTATTGCCCAAGCGCCCCACCGGAGGCTACTTTAAAGTCACTCAAGACCAAGAAGTGCTAGACTTCCAAAAAAAATTTCCTACTCTGGACGCACTCTACACAGGCAATAGCGAAGAAAAGCAAGGAGCCATCCTCATTGACGCTCACTATGCTGCCAACGCCATTGGTGCAACCCCTACCGCTCGCCCAGAAGATGCCGAACTTCACCCCGACGGTTCCCTCTACATAACCTTCACTTCTGGCTCTGGAGGCAGCGAGGGCAGTCCAGACAAACGAATATTTAAAAGTCCCCAAGGAGAAGCCTACGAATATGGCTGGATAGCCCGGATAGAGGAAGAGAGCAACGAACCAGGAGCAACCCGTTTTCGCTGGCAAATCTTGGCCACCGGAGGCGAGCCAGCAGAGGGCGGCTCTGGCTTTGCCAATCCCGATAATCTCTGCATCGACCATCAAGGTAATCTGTGGATGGCTAATGATATGTCCACCTCCAAGCAAAACAAAGCTGTTCCTATTCGCGTAGGGAAAGATGGTAAGAAAATCAGTCAGCCTAATTTATCAGGGATATTTGGTAACAATGGGCTATGGTTTCTGCCTGCGGGTGCTGACAACCCCACAGGCAAAGCCTATCTATTTGCCCTTGGACCAGTGGAATGCGAAACCACCGGGCCATTTTTGAGCAATGACCAAAAAACCTTATTCTTATCGGTGCAACATCCCGGCGAAGCGAACGGAATGCGGCAAAACCGAGCCACTGAAACCCGGAAATTTGTAGTCAAAACTACTGATGGGCGAGAATTTTTGCAAACTCGCCAAGTTCCCATTGGCTCCAATTGGCCTAGTAAATTGCCTAATTCTCCTCCTCAACCAGCAGTTGTTGCTATTCGCCTTGCTTATCGTTCGTAGCGATACACCTGTAGGGGCGAATGGCATTTGATCTGGTTTGATCTGGTTCCTAGGCTCTGCCTGGGAACCGATATCGAGAGGCTCTGCCTCGCTTGGTTATCATTCGAGGCAGAGCCTCTCAATGGGCATTCCCAGGCAGCGCCTGGGAACGAGTAAAAAGCCCAACTACAAACTTGCGATTTTTTCAAAAACGATGTCGCCTGGGATACATTTTTGATGATTGATTTGAAGAAAGTGGTTGCCAAAGTTAGCCAAAAGTCTGTAAAGTTTGAAGGTGAGGAAAAGACAGCAAAAATACTTCCTAAGACCTCTACAAAGATCTGGAATAGAATCATAACGTTTTTTGCTGAGTTTATTTTTAGGTGTGAGGACTGATTATGTCGAAAATTTTCTGGGATGCTCTCAAATTAGGTTCAGCGGTTCTAAGCGCATCTTTGGTATTCGCCAACAGCGCCACTGCTGGCGAACAACCAGCCCAAACGGAAACAACGCCCAATACCCTACAACAAATCAATCTCTACAATAATCCCGGCAGTGTTGTAGACCCCATCACTGAAGACCCTCTGGGTCAAATCACTAATATTTCTCAGCTTACAGATGTAAAACCAAATGACTGGGCTTATCAATCTCTCCGGGACTTGGTAGAACGCTACGGCTGTATCTCTGGCTATCCCGATAGTTTATTCCGAGGCAATCGCTCCCTATCCCGTTATGAATTTGCGGCTGGGGTGAATTCCTGCTTGAAGCAAATTGAAACCTTGTTGGGGGATACTTCCAAGGCTGCTACCCGCGAAGACTTAGAAGCGGTGAGAAAGCTAGTTGAAGAATTTCAAGTTGAACTAGCTGCCCTGAATACGCGAGTAGACAACCTAGAAAAACGGACTGAGTTTCTGGAGCGTCATCAGTTTTCCACTACCACTAAATTGAATGCAGAAGCGATTGTAGCTGTTGCTGATGTGGTTGGCGGGACTAGACGGGCAGTAAATTCAGGATCGACTCCTTCCACTGCTTTAAATTTAGAACCTTTTATTTCTGACCGGGTGCGACTAAATTTTATTACCAGTTTCACCGGCAAGGACAGCTTGCGGACTCGTTTGCAATCTCGCGATACAGCACAGCTACAGACATCCGGCGAAGGGAATACTGGGACGAGAATGACCCGCCTTGGTTTTGATGGCGATAACAATAACGATACCTTCCTGAGCAAGCTAGAATACTTCTTCCCCTTAACCAGTCAAACTAACGTTTACTTTACCCCCATTGGTGCTGAGTACAACGACCAATTAATTAACTTCAATTCCCTACTGGCTGGGGCTGCGGAAGGTTCTGTTTCTCGGTTTGGACGTTTTAGCCCGATCTATCGCCAAGGTGACGGCGGTGGGGGTCTAACTCTGGTTCACAATTTTAGCAAAGAGTTGAATTTAGGTTTGGGCTATTTAGGTCTGCCTAACACTTCTGCTAATCCAGCGACTATAAACACTACATCTACTGGCACAACTACAAGCGGTGGTTTGTTTACTGGCGGTTATGCTGCTATGGCTCAAATTGCTTTCAAACCTAGCGATGCCTTCAATATTGGTTTAACCTACGTCAACTCCTACAACAATTCCACCAGCACGATCTTAAAATCTGGCGGTACAGGGAGTACATGGGCAAATGCTCCGTTTGGAAATACCACTCGAACTACGGGTAATCACTATGGTTTAGAAACCAGCTTTCGGGTCAGTCCTGGTTTTGTGCTAGCTGGATGGGCTGGTTATACGACAGCGATCGCCGAAAAAACACCTGGCACAACTTTGGGAGGCAACACCGCTGAAATTTGGAACTGGGCAGTAACTCTAGGCTTACCAGATTTGGGCAAAAAAGGCAACTTGCTCGGTTTGGTGTTTGGGCAACCTCCCAGAGCAGGCGGGAACACCTTAGCTACTAACCGAGACAAAGATACCTCCTATCACATTGAAGGGTTTTACCGCTTCCAAATTAGCGACAATATCGCCATTACTCCCGGCTTGTTTGTCGTCCTCAACCCAGAACACAATGCTGCCAATGATACCCTCTGGGTGGGAGTCCTGCGGACAACCTTCAAGTTCTAGGACATGGCGATGATCCCCAACTCCCAATAAAGGAGTCATACAAGGGCGGAAAAGCTAGTATCAATAGCTTTTTTGAACTGGTCTTGAACTGGTTGAACTGGTTCCCGGGCAGAGCCTGGGAACCGATATCGAGAGGCTCTGCCTAGGCTGTTGACTTTGTGCCTTTTTAGGGGCTTTTTGTTCATGCAGTTTCTGAACTAATTTTCGGGATGATAATCGCCCCCCTAACCCCCCAACTTTGGGGGGAACAGGATAATACCAAAGGTTCAAAGTCCCCCAGCATTGGGGGATTTAGGGGGCGCTCCCGCTGAACTTTTGACATAGTTATTGTATGAACAAAATCGCTCAAAAACTCGCAGAGTCAACAGCCTAGGCAGAGCCTCTTGATGGCATTCCCAGGCAGAGCCTGGGAACGAGTAACTTTAGGCTTGCCACGCCACTACTGGCTTGATTGAGGGGGCGATCGCGTGTTAGAAGGAATCTTGCCTTTACTAGATGGTTTGTTTAATGGGATTAGCACTGGGGCGGTGCTATTAATTTCGGCCTTGGGGCTAGCAATTGTGTTTGGGTTGATGGGCGTGATCAATATGGCTCACGGCGAATTAATGATGTTGGGAGCCTATACCACTTTTGTTGTCCAAAACGTTTGCAAGTTGTTGGGTCCGGCTTGGTTTGAAAGTTATGTGTTTTTGGCGCTACCTGTGGCATTTTTAGTCACAGCTTTAGTCGGATTAGTGTTAGAAAGGGGCGTAATTCGCTATCTTTACGGACGGCCTTTGGAAACCCTGTTGGCAACTTGGGGCGTGAGTTTAATTTTACAACAGTTTGTCCGTAGCGTTAATTGGGTACTAACCATTGAAATTGGACTATTTTGTGGGCTATTTTTTGGGGCTATGTGGTTCTTGAGCCGCCGCCTAGATTGGGAGAGAATTAAAAATTGGGCGATCGCCCTCTTACTGCCCCTCTCTTTTGGTTTATCCTGGGCAACGGGAACCTTTTTAGGACAAACTTACAAATTAGCTGTTACCCAACCTTGGTTTGGGGCGCAAAATGTGGATGTGACTGCCCCCAGTTGGTTGCGAGGGGGTTTACCTGTAGGCAGTTTTCAAATGCCTTACACCCGACTATTTATTATTGGCCTAACAATTATTTGTTTGTGGGGAATTTATCTGTTTTTGCAGCGTTCGGTTTGGGGTTTGCGGATTCGTTCTGTCACCCAAAATCGCAGCATGAGTTCCTGTTTGGGAATTCCGACTGCCCAAGTTGATGCTTTAACCTTTTCGATTGGTTCTGGTTTGGCAGGAATAGCTGGTTGTGCGGTGAGTTTTTTGGGTTCGGTAGGACCAAATACGGGACAAAATTACATTGTTGATACCTTCATGGTGGTGGTAGTGGGCGGTGTCGGCAAGTTAGTTGGTAGCATCGTGGCAGCGATGGCAATTGGTACGGCGAACTATTTAGTTGGTTCTGGCACAATGGCGTTGATGCTAAAACCGATTCAACCCCTATTTGATTTCTTTACTTTTTTCTCTACTACCAGCATGGCAAAGGTAATGGTATTTGCTTTGATTATTGCCTTTTTGCAAGTACGTCCAGCGGGAATTTTTCCACAGAAAGGGCGCACAGTTGATGCTTAGGAAAAGTTGATTTATTCATCTTTGCAAGTAGTGGAGACAACAAACGGGATGTATAGCATATCTGAATTATTTGTACAAATCTGTAGGGGTAGCGCCCCCGTGCCTACCCCCGTTAAATCGGGGCAACCACTGGCCCCCGTTAAATCGGCAACCACGGGGGGATTGCCCCTACGAGATTTCACAACTCATTTAGACGCGCTATAGTAGAGTTTTTAATTTTGACCGCGATGAATGTAGAGTAAGATTGGGGTGATAGGGATATGACAGTAGATGTGGCATTGGGAAGGCGGGGAATAGAAAAACAAAAACGGCGATCGCTTTTAATTGAAAGTTCGGTAGTGGTAGGGATTGCGCTGTTTTTAATCTTTGCTATGCCAGCCTTACTTTCCGATTTCCGGTTAAATTTATTAGGGAGATTTTTAGCCCTGGCAATTGTGGCATTGGGAATGGATTTAATCTGGGGTTATACAGGAATGCTCAGTTTAGGACATGGGGTATTCTTTGCTCTGGGTGGCTATGCGATCGCCATGCACGTTAAATTACAAATACCCGCCGATGCTAGCAGCCAATTGCCCGATTTTATGAGTTTATATGGCGTGACGGAATTGCCTTGGTTTTGGCAACCTTTTCACTCCTTTGGTGTGGCTTTAATTGCGGTGGTGTTAATTCCTACCTTGCTGGGTACGCTGTTAGGATTTCTGGTATTTCGCAACCGGATTCGGGGGGTGTATTTTTCAATTTTAACTCAAGCGGCGACGATTGTCTTTTTCAACTTTTTCAACGGACAACAGAAATTATTTAATGGCACTAACGGACTAATTGATTTTAAAACTATTTTGGGAGCCACGGTCAGCGATCGCTCAACTCAATTAATTTTTTACATCCTGACCATCTTATTATTAATCGTTTTCTATGTCCTCTGTCGCTGGTTAACTAGCGGAAGGTTTGGACGGTTATTAATTGCCATTCGCGACGATGAAAGCCGGGTGCGGTTTTCTGGTTACGATCCCACCGATTTTAAAGTATTAGTATTTGCGGTTTCGGCTGCCCTCGCAGGTATTTCTGGCGCTTTGTACGCCTTACAAAGTCAGTCGATTTCCCCTAGGGCAATGGATATCGCCTTCTCCATTGAAATGGCAATTTGGGTAGCAGTGGGCGGTAGAGCTTCCTTATCTGGGGCAATATTAGGAGCCGTCTTAGTAAACTTTGCCAAAAGTATATTGAGCGAACAATTTCCCGAAATTTGGCTATTTTTCCAAGGGGGTTTATTCTTAATTGTCGTGATGGTACTTCCGGATGGCATCGTGGGATGGTTGAAGTCGTCCAACTTTGAAAAATTGTTAACGCTGGTAGGAATTCGCCCACAGGTAGCCACTTATCCCAGTTTAGAAACCGATCCCGATGTGCAGCAAGAAAAGGAAAGTTTGGGGAATAAGGAATTATGAAAGGTAAAATTTTAGAGACGGAAAATTTAACAGTTAACTTTGATGGTTTCAAAGCCCTGAATAATCTCAACTTCAATATGGAAGTGGGGGAATTGCGGGTGGTAATTGGTCCGAATGGTGCGGGAAAAACCACATTTCTAGACACCATTACCGGAAAAGTTCAACCTACAGAAGGCAGGGTATTATTTAAAGGACGGAATTTGCGCGGCGTACCCGAACATCAAATTGTCCGATTGGGAATTGGGCGGAAATTTCAAACTCCCCGCGTTTACCTCAACTTGACTCCCCGCGAAAACTTAGAATTAGCTTGCAACCGCCAAAAGAATGTTTTTGCCACTTTATTTAGTCGTCCGCCATTAAGCGATCGCCAACAAATATTAAGCTTATTAGAAACCATTGGTTTAGTCTCGAAAGCCGATATCGCCGCCGGATTGCTATCCCACGGCGAAAAACAACGGTTAGAAATTGGGATGTTGGTTGCCCAATCCCCCGATTTATTATTAGTTGACGAACCTGTAGCGGGATTAACCGATGAAGAAACGGCTCAAATTGGCGATTTATTGTTAGCCTTGGCAGAAAGTCATTCCATTTTGGTGATTGAACATGATATGGAATTTGTCCGCCAAATTGCCCGGAAAGTAACGGTACTCCACGAAGGTAGCGTACTTTATGAAGGCACAATTGAGCAAGTGCAAAACGATCCCAAAGTGATTGAAGTTTACCTCGGACAAAAGCCCTCCATCAATGCCCAGCAAATGAAAATGATCCGAATTGTGGCGGCAATGGCTTGGGCAGATGGACAATTAGCGCCGGAAGAAATTGATGTGATGTTGGTGCGTCTCAGTCAGATGTTTGCTAGCGATCGCGAACAACAAAAGGAATTACAATTAGAGTTGCGGAATTATATCGCCGCTAATGTGGCTGTTGATAATTTAGTTGCCGAAATTGATAGCGATGCGGAACGGGAACAGTTGCTGAAAATCGCTTATGATGTGATTCAGTCTAGCGCACGATCGCCTAGCGAACCAGTGATTAATGAAGATGAAGCGGCTGCTTATCAGCAATTAGTGAAAATGCTCAATTTACCCCCAGAAGTGGTGCAGCGAGTCGAAGCCAAAGCAACTCAAAGTTAATGATGGTGGATGGGAAGATTTTAACGCAAAGTCCGCAAAGGGAGCGCAAAGAGCGCAAAGTGAAGAATTTCCTTTGCGTTCTTTGCGTCCAACTTTGCGCCCTTTGCGTTGAAAAATATTAAACTTGGCGATCGCCTATAATTTATATGACAGCAAATTCCGATCGAATCAACAAAAAACAATGAGTGTTGCCGCAACTGAGTATAAATCTGACATACCAAATGTTCGCGCCCTAACTGCCCTACAATATCTGATGGAAGTGGTTGCTAAATTGCGATCGCCTGATGGGGGTTGTCCTTGGGATTTGGCTCAAACGCCGGAAACTCTGATTCCCTATATTCTGGAAGAAGCCTACGAAACTGTGGATGCCATTCGCAGTGGGGAACAAAAGGCGATCGCGGAAGAACTAGGCGATCTATTATTACAAATAATCCTGCAATCTCAAATTGCCAGCGAATCCCAAAAATTTACCTTTGCGGAAGTGGCGGAAGGGATTGCCCAAAAACTGATTCGTCGTCATCCGCACGTTTTCGGCGATGTCAAGGTTGCCAATGCGGAAGAAGTCCATCAAAATTGGCAGCAAATCAAAGCGGCGGAAAAGGGGGAAAACCCCGCCGAAGCCCAAAAATTGAGCCGCCAACTTAGTCGCTATCATCGCACTTTACCCCCCATCATGGCAGCGATGAAAATCTCTCAAAAAGCTGCTGGGGCGGGTTTTGAATGGGATAATGTGGAGGGTGTATGGGCAAAGTTTCAGGAAGAATTAGCCGAATTTCAAGCCGCATTGCAAGCAGATGATCGAGAACATCAACAGGAAGAATTGGGCGACTTACTGTTTACCATTATTAACATTGCCCGCTGGTATCAACTTGACCCCGCCGCCGGATTGCAAGGCACTAATCACCGCTTTATTACCAGATTACAAAAAATGGAGGCGATGTGCGATCGCCCCCTGACAGATTATTCCTTAGATCAATTAGAGCAGTTGTGGCAGCAAGCTAAAGCTCAATTAAGGAATGAAAAATCAATAACTTGATCATAAACAAATTTCTCAAATCCCTCCCCTAGATGCGCCGTTTAAGATGAAAAGTAAAGCCACACCGACGATAATTGATAATCCGGCTAGGATAAATGACCAGAAGCGGTGATAACTATTCACCACTGTTCCGCTATCGCTAGTTAATTGGATTAAATCCATCCAAGGGGCAACCCCCCGGCGGAACCAACCCAAGGAAGTAACTTGCATTCCCACTAATCCCTGAACCTTCTTCATCCCAAAGAAGAAATTGCCCAAAGGTCCCAAACGGGAAGCATAGCGCAGATACATCAGTCCCGTCTTATCCTGCAACTTCAAGTCAGAACCAAAGGCAGAACCAGCATCGCCCCGTCCAATTAAATTCCCCTCTAACTTGGCAGGCTTGCCCCGCAAAGGACTGGCGTAGGGGTCAGACATCAACGACAATACATCCACAGCGGGGGCATTGTTGTAGTTGGGAAACATGATAAAAGTTTTGACCAGAATCCCCACTCCTAAACCTAGGAAGGGAGCCGCAAACACCCACCCTAGTTCTTTAAAAGTAGCAGTGAGAATAATGCCAGCAATTAACCCGGCAAAAAGTCCCATTGTCGGGGCAGTATAGATGGCAATATCAAAGATAAAGCTGCCGTAGAGTCGGCCTTTATCTAAACTCTTGCCCTCATACACCACCCGCGCCATATCAAACTCAACTTCAATCCCCATTTTTTCGGCATAAGTGCTGAGAGCGCGTACCCGTTTACCAGTTAAAGGATGAGTAGAATTTAACTCCATCCACCAACCCCAGGGATTAAATATATCCCAGAGGAAAACTCTGCCGATGCGACTGGGTTCGGCAGCCACGCGGTAGGCATTACCAGTCCCCGCCGCCGCTTTGTGGTCATAAATTCCCAGGGCGCGAGTGCCTTCAATCAACTTACTAGGCTGTTTAGTCCGTTCGCCTTCTTCCACAATCCCGTAGGCAATTTTTACCAAGGCACGGGAAAGAGCATTGGGATTGCCTGTGGTTTCAGCGGCAAAATGATCGGCAAAATATTCCCGCGTCCGAGACAGGTACAATACCAAGTAAGTCCCAACTAGATAGAAAAAGTAGGCGACTAGAGCCGCAGTACCAGCGGCATCTTTCACTTTGCTATCACCGCCTTTACCGAGGTTGCTAGCAAAGGAATAGATTAAGTAACAGATTTGTACTAGAGTTGATGCCACGGTCATTACGGCAAAGTCCCAATGGACAATATGACCTAGTTCGTGGGCATAGACAGTGGCAATTTCATCATCATCAAGGTAGGTAAATAGCCCTTGACTAACAACTAACCGCGCTCCGTTGGGCAATGCGCCGTAGGTAAAAGCGGTGGGATTTTGGTCGTCAATAATGCCTAAACGGGGTTCTTTAAGATTTTTTTGTTGGCAGACGCGCTGAATTACTTGGGCAGTTTCAGGGCTTTTACTAGCAATTTCCGCTAAAGTTACCCAGCGAGTTTTGTACAGCCAGCCTTGCACCAAGTCCATAATCCAAGGCGAGATGAAGAAAACGGCGGTGTTAAACAATAGGGTAATGACAACGCCAATTCCTAAACCCAAGGAAGAATTTTTGCTGTTGACAATAAGAGAAATGGCTAAAACTAATACCAACACCATGCCAAATAGCAGGGAGATGGTCACGCCAGAGGCTAAAGCCAGGTTGCCGCCTGCTGCCATTGCCAGTTTCACCCCAGTTTGGGCGGCTCTGCCAGCTTTTTGGACTGGATTTGAAGGAGCTTGGTTGAGAGATTCCAGGGCTTTGGTTGCCCAGCTAGCCGCTTGGGGATTGCCGCTAGCTGAGAGTTGACGACAAAGGGCGATCGCCTTTGGGGTTTGACCAGTGGCGTTGTATGCTTGTACCAAACCCATTTGGGCTTGGATATATTCATTGGATCTTGTCTCAGCGCTATTCCGGCAAAATTGCTCTAGCAATTGAATAGCTTCTGGATATTGTTTGAGTTTGAGAGCGTCTAATCCAGGTTGGAGTGACATAAACCGTTCTATCTCCCGATTGATAAGCCAATGAAAGGAAAGTTTGTCTTAAAGCTGGTTCAATATGCTAGATTCTAATCGCCAGTTCCGCTAATTCGCTGAAATTTAAAAATTTGTATAGTTTCTCCCTTGGCAATGCGGTTCAGTTAGTAGGTGGTCACAAATAAAAGAACGCCTAAGTTCGTAGTTGGGCTTCAGCCCTAATCCGGAGAGGGCTAAAGCTAGGCTGTTGACTTAATGATCTAAACCCGCCCCATACACCCCCAAATTTACCATTAATTGACTTGCTGGATGGGTGTGCGGGGCGGGTTTATTCAGGTTATTGGTGAATATTAAAATTAGTCCCCAAACCCGCCCCTACATAAATCACGATCAATCAAAAGGACTTGATATTGGTTTATTCCCTACTCATCAATCTGCCAAACATCTTTGGCAATTTCTTCATCGACGATCTTTTTGGGACGCATGACTAAAACCAATTTGCCGAGAAGTGGTAAATTCGGTTCTTCTTCAAACCATTGTACTTGTAGTTGTCCAGCTTGTTCGACGATGAAATAGCTATTGACATCCCAAGTATTAATAGCACCATCAATTAGCAGCAAGACTTCATCAGCAGTGGTTGATGGTTGTCCGGGTAAATCGGAAATTTGACAGATAATGGCGATGGGATGTTCGGCTTTTAAAACTACTTGCCAACCAGGTAATGCAGTCCAATTTCCCTGCCAAGAAATTTGTACCAGTTGAAATCGCCCTTGGGCTTGGAATGTCGGAACAGCTTGCAAATCAGCAGCAGTTAGGGGAAATTTTCCGGCAACTGGCACTGTGCGAGGCATTTCGTCCTCAATTTCCAATCGATAAACAGGTAACTTGGGAACAGGACGTTTCGGAGCTTGGGAAAAATCGAGGAGTAGTTGCTCAACTTGCTGGCGAGCAGTGGGACTCTGGACGAACATCAGGGCGCGAGCAATCAACCGCGATCGCTCGGCTAAATCATTTTTCTGTTTTGCCAGTTTCCAGTAATAATAGGCTAGAATGTCCCCCGCATCCTTGGTGAACCCTTGGGGGAGCGATCGCAACAGGGATACCTCTTTTAGGGCTTTGGCGACTTCCCGCGCCCCTTCCGAGTCTAACTTTTTGGCAACTAATAATTCTGCCGCTGTTGCCCGTTCCGCTTGGGCGAGGATTCGCAGTTCATACAAACTATCGCTCCCAGAACGAGTGTAGTGCGATCGCACCTCTTCGGACACTCCCGCCGCCAACAAGCTAGTGTAAACTTGAGCCGCCACAATCACCTGGTTTTGATGGATTGGCTCAAATCCAGTCGCTTCAAAAATCTTCTGGGAGTTGTACCCGCTCTTTTGTAATGCTTGACAAGCCTTGCCCCACTCCACCCAATTTTTCTCCTTGCGGCGGAGCATCAGCAACAATTCTTCGGCATGGGCTAGTCCTTCAGCCGCTTCAAGGCTAGGATTGGCAGTATCTGGGGGGATCTCAGTCATAAAATGCCCAAAATAGCAACACTGCTATTGAATTTAAGTCATGTCTTTAACAATGTATCGCGATTAGGGCATCAGTAAATATTTATAGTCTATGATTGGCAATAAAGCGGAAAACTGACCAGGGATATCTTAAGAATTTGTCGAAATGTGAACAAAAACTAAATTTAAGACAGATTTAATTAATCAAAGCATTTTGTAGTGAGGAGTTTGTTGTATTGTGATGGACAATGCAATTCCAGAATTTGATCGCATTAGCCGTCAGCTGATGAGTCTAGAAAGACCAAAAAAAGCCAAAATGTTGGTGGTAGACGATGAGCCAGATAACTTAGATCTGCTCTATCGCACCTTTCGACGAGATTTCAATGTCCTCAGAGCCGAAAGCGGCGTACAAGCCCTAGAGGTACTCAAAGCCGAGGGCGAAGTTGCCGTGATTATCTCTGACCAACGAATGCCGGAAATGAAAGGCACGGAGTTTTTAAGCAAAACCGTCCCCGAATTCCCGGATACAGTGCGGATTATTCTGACTGGCTTTACAGATGTTGAGGATCTGGTAGAAGCCATTAATTCTGGACAAGTTTACAAGTATATTACTAAGCCCTGGGACCCCAACGAGCTAAAAATCGTTGTTCAAAGAGCGGCGGAAACTTACGAACTGCTCAAACTGCGGACAGAAGAACTCCATCGCGCCCAGGCACAGACGGAACTCTTGGCAACGATTGTGCAGGTATCCCAAGAAGTATCAGCCGTGGAAGCTTCCCTAGAACCAATTGCGGTGGCTTTTGGCAAGAACTTCTCGGCGGATATTTGCGTTTTGCAATTAGTGGCGGGGAATGCCTTAGCTCCAGGCCAAGGTAACTACAATGGTGGCTCTATTGAACAAGATCCATTATTACCAGAAGCGATCGCCACTAAAACGCTACAAGCTTGGGCAAATGTGCCAGAAAATAGTGCGGCTCCAGCCACCGCATATTACCAAGCGGCAGGACTGCAAGCCCATGTCCTAATGCCAGTTGTCTATCGCGATGAAGTTTTAGCGGTGCTGTCACTCCAGTGGAAGCGGACTTTTAAACTGCCAGAAGATGAGTTGAAATTAATTTATCTTTCAGCCCAACAAGTCGGTTTGGCGTTGACCAGTATGCGCTTGCTACCATGATGGGCGATCGCATTCTACCAGGGGAAGGGGGACAAATCCGCGCCCTCTTTGACCGGATTGCCCCAGTCTATGACCAACTGAATGATTGGTTAAGTTTGGGGCAGCACCGGATTTGGAAGCGGATGGCGATGAAATGGAGCAATCCCCAACCGGGGGATACTGGTTTAGATTTGTGTTGCGGTAGTGGCGATTTGGCGTTGCTGTTGGCGAGGGAAATAGGGGCAACGGGGCGAGTTGTTGGGGTGGATTTTGCTCCGGCACAATTAGCGGTGGCTAGTCAGCGTGCGGCTGTTTCTTTCCCACCCCTAGCACCGATTACCTGGATGGAAGCAGATGTATTAAATCTGCCCTTTGAGGACAAGCAATTTGACTGCGCGACGATGGGTTACGGCTTGCGGAATGTGGTGGATATTCCCCGTTGTTTGCAAGAATTACATCGGGTGCTGAAACCAGGGGGCAAAGCGGCGATTTTGGACTTGCATCGTCCTACTAATCTCCAGATGCGGCAATTTCAACAGTGGTATCTGGATAATATCGTTGTGCCTGTGGCGGCAAGATTTGGTTTAAAAGAAGAGTATGCTTACCTGACTCCCAGTTTAGAACAGTTTCCCACGGGTAGGGAACAGGTAAAATTAGCTCAACAGGCAGGGTTTGCAGAGGCTACCCACTATCCCCTATCGGGGGGATTAATTGGAGTGTTGGCGATCGCCAAAAACTAGATTAATCCTCTTCGGGTTCCCGATGGGCTTCAATTTCCGGTTTGGGAGGATTGAGCAAGCGATCGCGACGAGGTGATGGACGCTGTAAGGTTCTCCAGGCAGCTTTAAACCCGGCGATCGCACTCCTAGTCGTAACTTGAACATTTTGTGCCTGTTTCTTCACTCCAGTCAAGCTGCGATCGACATTCTTCACCACTTCCCCAGCACTTTTCACCCCCTCGCTGACATCATCAGTTAATTCGCTAATTTCCATCCCCGTCAGCCGAATGGCTTGGAGCGTTGGCGGCAATTCCCGCCGCAGGGTATCAGCTAATTTTTCCACGCTCCGGGCTGCCCTCGCCAATTCCTGGAGAGCGGGAATAGCAGTAACCAAAACCGCAGTCAAGCTGAGAGAAACTAGCAAAATTGAACATCCTAGCCAAAAAACCGGATCGATGACGGCGAGAGAAACTATCATTATCTTTCCGCAAGAGGAGGAGAGGGTTCAGAGGAGTCTTCAGAGGCGGTTTGTTTGACGATTTGGCTTTCTCGCTGGCTAGCTTCAATTCCGGCGGCGATCGCTTGTTTCAACCGGAATAAGGTTTCATCCCAATTTCGCAGAGCTGATTCCGAAAGTCTATCTGCCTGAAGTTGGACGCTGCTAGAAAGATCTTCGGCTAATTCTGGCAACGCCTCGGCAGATTTTTTCAGCATTTGGCGAGTTTCCCTGCCTTGACGAGGAGCCACCAACAAGCCTGTAACGATACCTATGGCAGTACCAATTAATAGACCGCTGATAAATGAACCACCACTTGATTTGGACATACTTGCATCTCTATGCTTTTCCCAATTTTAGGCGGGTTTTGCGATCGCCTCCCCATTATCTCCCAGTCACAGCCGTCTAGTCCCAATTTTCGGCGATCGCCACAGCCAACTTCTTTGCAGCAAATTAATTAATTGCAGAATTTCTTCTAGGCGTTGGACTTGCAGGCGCAGTTTTTGATAGCGCGATCGCAGTTGGCTAGTACCGATTTGTCCCCTAGAAATCCCTTGGGGAGCGCGGGAGAGGACTCTATAAGTATTCCTTTCGGCGATCGCCACTACATCGGCGGCGATCGCCAACACGCGCCTAATTTGCCCCACTCGCCAAGCGACATAGAGACAAGTTAGGGCAATTAACAGATTAGCAATTACTACTACTGTCACCATATTGGTTCTTTCCCGATCGATGGGGATTTGCCTTGGGATGGATTAAATTATAGGCTAAAAATAAAAAACTCCCAGCGCGATCGCCGGGAGTGATTATCAGGGTGCATCTACAATTCCTTTATCCACTAGGGATTTTGCTCCCTCCGGATAAATTGCCCAGGGTTTTATTCCCAGGACTTACGCAGCTATCCTAGTAATAGTTAACTGATAGGCGGTGCGTTACGCGATCGCTAACGCACCCTACTGGACTGTTTCAGCTAAAATAGGGCATTAAGAAAATCCCCACAAGCTCTGATTATCTGACTTGCTGCGGTTTTCTATTGCATCAAATTAGCTGAGACAGT
>CAKZHE010000101.1 GCA_936920195.1 uncultured cyanobacterium
GCCACAGGTCATAGTGAAACACTTAATTCTCAAAATTCTATTTTCAAAACGGTTATTGGGAATAAGGGAATTGGGAATTGGGAACAGGGAATGGGGAACAGGGAACAGGGAATGGGGAAGAGATGGGGTGATGGGGAATAATAGGGAAGAGGAAAGAGGGAAGAGGGAAGAAAGAATGGAATGGGGAACTGTAAGAATTCAGATCTGGGGCTAAAGTTGATTTAAGATTGAATTTGCTCTACTTTTTAAAGATACCAGCGAATGGCTAGCGATCGCCTCCCTCCGCGTCCCCTACCAGAACACCTGTGGGGTGAAGAATGGCAGTTTGCCACCCTCCAGGCAGGGGATTTACTGGAGGAATTTGCCGAACTACCTATCCCCATTAAGTCCATTCCAGAATTTTTCCAACCCCTAGATTTAGGCTTGGCTTCCAATACCCCCATCTCCGGCATCATCATTTATGGGGGCAGGCAGTCGATGAGATTGGCTCGCTGGTTGCAGGAACAAGAACCCGTAGCCTTAAAATATGTCAGCGGCGAACTGGCAGGATTAGTCTTAGAAGCTGGATTGGCAAACCGATGGATAGTGGCAACTTTTACCGATGCCGAAGTCATCGCAGCGGCTCAAAATTATGCCCAACGCCAGCAGCTTAGTCAAGGATGGCATTTTTTGCTAATTCAACCTGATGATTCGGGAGTCACCTATAGTGGCTTTTGGTTATTACACCAAAAAAATTAAGCCATTTCCATTCCCCATTCCCCATTCCCTATTCCCCATTCCCCATTCCCTGTTCCCTGTTCCCTGTTCCCTCTCCCACTCCGTTCCCTGTTCCCTGTTCCCTATTCCCCATTCCCTCTTCCCTTTTTTTCAATCTACCACTCTCAAAAAGCCCTTTTGCAAAGCGTCAAAAACCTGGTTGATTTGCAAGTGTTCGTCTTCGGACAGGCTACCTTGGGACATGAAGGCCGTCATTAACAGGCGTTGGTCAAGACGGGTAATCTGGCGGAAAGTAAAGATCCGCTGTACAACTTCTTCTATGGAAACTTTGGGCATATAGCTTTGAGCGACCGTCATCTCTCATCCCTCATTCCGTAAAGCACAAATCTGTAATTCTAAATTAAAGATTCCATGAATCCCATTAAAGATTTATTGAAGTACGGAGAGAGCGATCGCGTCCATATTCCAGAAGTGATATTTTTGGTTAAACTTGATGATATAAGTCATTGACAAATTTGACCAAAACAGCTTATCTACTTCGTTTTGGTCAAGTCCTGGGCAACTAAGCCTTTATTAATGGTAGTTAAGGGCTTTTTCCCCGTGCCTTTAGGACAATGCTAGCTTATTGTTCGCTACTGGCAATAATATCTAAATAGGGATCTTTCTCAATTGAGAAACCTCAAAACCCAACTTTAGCAGGACTTAGGCAACGCCTCTATCAGTAGGGTGTGTTAGCGCCAGCGTAACGCACCATCAACGCTATATCTGGAGTGACTGCGTAAGTCCTGTTTAGCCAGAAATTCCCAATTGAGGCAATTCAAGTATAAATACTTAGCAAACTCTCCAAAACCAGCTGTAATGGAGAGTTTGCTAGGCTATTAGTAATTTCAACATCACATCTGGACAGAACAAAAGCGTTTAGCGCCTTCTAGTCAACTACCCTGATTAATCCCTTTCGGAGCGCATCAAATACGCGGTTAATTTGCGCGTGATCTTTTTCGCTAAGGGAATCTTGGGCTAGGAATGCCGACATGAGCAACCGCTGATCTGCACGCGCGATCTGGCGCAAGGCAAATATCCGCTCAACGATTTGTTCTACTGATACTTTGGGTAGACCGGTTTGAACTGGTGTCATCCTACATAGACCTAACTTCTCTGAGCAACAACTCTGATTATGCCCAATATAAAATACTTATTGCCAAAACTTCGCCACCGAAATATTAAGAAATTTGCGAACCGGGAGTCAAAAATGACCTTTATTCCCTGTTCCCCATTTTCCGATACGATAACTAGGCGAGAAAACAAGCGATAGGGGAAGGATTGTGGCTCAAGCAAAGATTGGCATTATTGGCGGTAGCGGCCTTTACAAAATGGAGTCCCTCAAGGACGTGGCAGAGGTTTATCTAGATACACCCTTTGGGAAACCCTCTGATGCCTTGATTGTAGGAAACTTGGAAGGAACAACCGTAGCATTTTTGGCTCGCCACGGACGCAATCACTCGCTTCTACCTACCGAACTGCCCTTCCGGGCAAATATTCACGCTATGAAGCAATTGGGCGTAGAATACTTGATTTCTGGTTCCGCTGTTGGTTCCCTGAAAGCGGAAGTTAAACCCCTAGATATGGTAGTACCAGATCAATTTATCGACCGAACTAGAAATCGAATTTCAACCTTTTTTGGCGAGGGCATTGTAGCACATATTGGCTTTGGCGATCCAGTTTGCCCCAAATTAGCCGAAATTTTAGCCGATGCAGTTGCCAGTCAGAATTTGCCGGATGTGAATTTGCATCGCGGCGGTACTTACATCTGTATGGAAGGTCCAGCTTTTTCTACTAAGGCAGAATCCCATTTATACCGCAGTTGGGGCGCAACGATTATTGGCATGACTAATTTGCAGGAAGCCAAGTTAGCGCGGGAGGCAGAAATTGCCTATGCCACTTTAGCCTTGGTGACAGATTATGATTGTTGGCATCCAGAGCATGACAGTGTGACGGTAGAAATGATTATTGGCAATTTGCAGCGTAATGCCACTAATGCTCAACAGGTAATCCAAGAAACTGTCCGGAGGTTGAGTGCCAACCCGCCAGTGTCGGATGCTCACTCAGCTTTGAAATACGCAATTTTAACTAGATTGGATTCCGCTCCAGCCGCCACGAAGGAAAAATTGCATTTGCTCTTGCAAAAGTATCTTTGACCGAATTACGCAACATCGCTAGATTTAGTCCGCAAGCGATCGCCCTTCCCCTTCTTCCCAAAATTGACAGTGCGATCGCGATCGCACATTTATGAATAAGGTATCACACCCCCTACCCCATTGTCGTCACTCGTAAAGTATAGATGCCTAGAGATATAATGAATATAGACTCTTCTTTGTATTTACAATGTCAGACAAAGCCCTAATCCTGAAGCCAATCGTCGAGTCCAAGGAAATCCTAACTTCCTTGAGGAGCGGTCAATTGCTCGCGGTTAGTGGGACTCGCGGTAATGCTCTGATTGTATGTCATACCCACTACGCCGAAATTGCTGGACCCGGTGCAGCCGTAGGCAGATTTTTTGACTTGGACTGCCATCGGATTATTCCCATTGGCACCATCAGTTTGATTTATCCCGAATCTGGCAGCCAGCGACAACAAGCCTATGCTACCAGGAAAAACTGGGTGGCGCTGATGCAGAAGATGACTAGCAATCCGGTACCATTACAACGCGCACAAACTCTGCTGAAATTCCTGCATAAATACTTCCCTGCCGATGCTATTGCCCAGTTGCCCAATGAAATTCTGGCGCAGTTAGTGGGGGTACTACCAAAAACGATTGAAATTGTCCGTCATGCCTTTGCCTCCCAACCCCAATCTCAACCTACAGCCACACTTCGCTAGCCACCAAGAATATTTTACAGGGAGGGCGATCGCTCTCTCTACTGTTTTTTTGCCTTTACCCTATTCCCAATAATTCAAAGATAGCTTTAGGGTAATCGCACTGATCTTGTAACGACTTTTTGACCCAACAATTAATAAATCCATACAACATCTTTTCCTTTGGAACCCAGCTAATTACGCTTAATTCTTTTGTTTCTTCTTGTGTTCTTGGACATAATTTAAGTACACATCTTTCATACAACGCTCTCAAAAAATCATAGCCAATATGCCCGTGACAGATCCATCTAACCAGAGAAATCGAAGTTCTGGCAACCTGTTGGTTATAAATATTGTAATGCAATCTTAAGTCTTGTGCTTGAGTAGTTGAGATTTTCCTGGCAACTAATTTTTTTACCCAGTCATCAAAATTAAAAACCACATCTGCTGGAGAACTAATTTCAAGCAGTTTGTAATCGATTGTTGAATTAACTTTGGATAGAACTTTTGCCTTGGTTGCTGCCAATCCAACTGCACAGGCTATGCGAAGAGTCGCTTGGAAAGTTTCTTTAAACAAATCTATACATTGATTTGCATTGGTTGTTGTTGTCAAAATCCCTAAAACTTCACAAAGTATGGAAAGATCAAAAATATAGTTTTCTATAGAATGACCTCGCGATAAAACCAAACGCTCGATAATATCATGGGAATTTATGATATCCTGAAGTTCTGAAATGCACTCATAGTCCCAGGCAAATTTATCCAGTTCCCGATCGACAAAACCGAGAAAACTATTGGAATATGGTTTTCCGTTAATACTATCAGCTATGAATTTAACTTTCTCTCTATTGTTGGCAAATTCAATCGATTCATCTCCCTTGACTAAATTTTCCGCAGAATCTACCAAGATTGTAGTATGTTGATTATTGTTAGCCAAAAAATCCTGACATAGTTTTTCAATTAAATATTTATCATCTTTACCTTCAACAAGGATATGCTTGTCTTTGCTAATACTTAAATATACGCGGTAAGATTTTGGATCGTATTTGCTAGACATTAAAACACCTCATTGTCTTCATCAACCAGCCCATTATCAATAGCAGTCTGAGAAGAACAGGTAATCTTTGGCTCAAAAATAATTACTCGTTCTTCATAGTCTGCTCCAATTACAGGTGAGTGAGTGCAAACTATAATTTGGCGATCGCCAAGCTGTTCTGACATTTTTTGGAGCAGATTTCTTTGCCAATCAACATGGAGCGAAATTTCTGGTTCATCGATTAAAACTATTTGCTGTTTGCTCATGTGAGTTGCGGCATAAATCAAGGTCACAATTTCACGTTCTCCAGAAGATAAAGCCTTACGAATCCCCGGAATCTTTTTGGGATATCCTTCCTCAAACTTTATCCCTATGGATGGTTTGTGCCTTAAGTTATTTTCTGCCAAACTAATTTCTATGCTTTTTCCTTCTAAAAACGAATTTACAGAGTTGAGATATTGCTCAATTATTCTGAAAGAATCTTCTTGAACTGCAATCACTTTTTTAAGAGCCTCCCGGTAGATTTCCAGTACCCGCTCGGCAATCCATTTAGATTCCTTATCGACTTGAAAAGATTCTACAGCCGCACGAAGTTGTGTAATTGTTGGAGCCGCTTTTAGAGGATAGTCTTCAAGCTTTCTAATCAAGGAGTTTATTTCCTCAAAAATATCCTTAGATTCTCTTTCTGAAGAAGACATATTTTCTGATGAATAGGAATTTTTAGATAAGACTTCAAAGATCCTGGGAACTAATTCTCCAAAATTTTCTCTGTCAGCCCGGGCTATTTTAAGTAACGCTTCTTGAATCTCTAAACTTAATTCTCGTTCTATTTCAATGGGAGAAGGATAATTAAGACCTGGGACAAAAAAACCAAATAGTTTTCTTGCGAAATTTGTACTTAAAAATTCTGTTTCTCTGGCGTTTATTAGTCTATATTTCCCTGATGATGCCCATGCCTCAATCATAGCTCTAAAAGCAGGAAAGTAGGCCGCTGAAATAACAGGATTCGTGTCTTCTCTATCCCTTTTTAGGAGTGTTGCTTTTTCAATATAAGAATCTAATAAATGATACCTAGATACTACTTTTTGTCTAGAACGCTCCCCATCCAAAATATCTCTTGTAGAAATATTTTTAGCAACAAAATCATTGTTTATTGTGACATCAATGTAATAATCTTTCTCAATTTTATTCCTTAAAATAGCAATATTTGTACCATCATCAAGCTGAACTTGAATTCTCTTAAACTTGATAAAAGCAAATCGCTTGTAATCACCATTAAGCAAATTGGCAAGGATGTGTAGCAATGTTGTTTTGCCTGTGCCATTTCTGCCAAAAAGTACATTTACACCTTCTTGAAATTCTTGATCGATATCAAAGCGCCCAAGAACTCCTTGAGCCTCAATATGTTTAATATAACGAGGCATGATCTTCGTTACTCCAAGAAAATTTTTATGTTTCTAGTATAGCGGTTCTCGATTTAGTGCGTTACACCTCTAGGGGCGAAATGCCTTTCGCCCCTACGAGATATATGCTATCTATATTACAGAGATTTGGGCGCAAACTGGGAACTAATTGCTGCGAGCGGGCAGAGTCCACCAAGCGATCGCATAAGATTGTACTGGATCGTTTACCCGTTGGCGATATTTAACCCGAATTTTATATTTGCCAGTGCTGGGAATTTGATGGAAAATATGTTGTACGCTATCCACATCGCTTTCGGAAGACCAAATACTATTACCAGGATCGTCATCTTCGGCTCGCATTAAGTAGATGTCCAGATTGTTTAAACCGCGATCGCTAAATTTCTCTCCCACATCGTAGATACCATTACTATTTTTATCTTCCAGTTCCACTTTTCGGTCCCAGGCGAGGGTAATCGAAACAAAACTACCCTCTTGCAAAGGCTTATCTAAGACATAATCTTTAAAATTCCCCTCTTCCACCTGTCGATAATCCCAACCAATCGGGGGAACTGCGGTTTCGGGACTCCATTCTCCTGGACTAAATTGTTCGTAGGCGCGAAAAGCATTTAAATGCCCGGTTCCCATTTGATAATCTAAGGGAATCTTGCGATCGCTATAGGCATCAGATTCTCGCCAGTCGCGATTATCTTTAGTTAAAATGGTTCGACTCATCCCCAACGCCAAACCATCTCCCTCATCTTTAATTTTCTCTGCCGAATTCAGCAATACCGCCTTCATAACTTCGTGACGGCGAGCGCTGAGAGTCCATTGAGGTTGGCGCAGACGAATTTGGCGATCGCCCAATTCCTGCAATAATGCAATTACTCCGGCAACATGGGGAGCCGCAAAGCTTGTCCCACTAACTCGCGTTTTTTTACCCTCTAAATCTAGTAATTCAATTTGGCTACCCGGTGCAGCTAAACTAATGGAACGTCTCGCCCCGGCATTAATTTCTCGGTTAATTAATCTCTTGCCAATACCTTCTGGATTGGCGCTTAAGTTGGTAAAATCAACTTTGGTAAATACTCCTTCCCGCCGGGTGGAATAGGCCACATTCACGCCATTAAAATTATCGGTGGGAATGGGAATACCCCCATTACCTTGATTGCCCGCAATTACATAGAGAGTATTATGGGTGCTTGACGACCAATCAATACATTGGGTCAGCAGCGCATTACCATCTAAGGTAGCTTCTGGACGAGAGTCCCGTTGCAGGGATTCCCCAAAGCTAAAATTAATGGCGCGGACATCTTGACTATTTTGTAAAGCAATATGTTGAGCCGATAAACATTCCTCCGCTTGTCCGCTAGTTTTAGGCGAACCCACAGCGGAAGAATACAACCTGGCTCCCGGCGCAACTCCCGGAAAAGCTTTTTCTGCACTGACCATAATCCCTGCTACCATCGTGGCATGGGGATCGACTTCGACATTGGACTGGGCTGGGTTATTGATATGGAAAACTTGGGCAATGGCGATCGCGGGATTCCAAGACAAGGCTTTATCTAACCCAAATACCCCCGGACGACCAATCTCCACTTGACCAATAGCAATTTTTCTACCTGTTAAGTTATAGGGTGCTTTGCGAAGTTTCAGGGCATTAATCCCCGCTTCTCCCATCGAACTAGAAAGTCCGAAGGCGGGAGTAGCGAGGCAGGATAAGCCTAAACCCCAACCAATCCATTGCAGGCGCTTAAAAATTTGTGGTTTAACCAAGGAACCTTCTCCGCATTCTTTTTTAAGACTTGTTACAGATCTTTGCTAAACTGGTTTCCAAAACCGGACGCAGGAGACCACGATCAGCCATGACTAAAACGCCATCTCAAAAACCAATTGTTGTTGCTCCATCCATCCTATCAGCTGACTTTAGCCGACTAGGTGACGAAATTCGGGCGGTAGATGCAGCCGGAGCCGATTGGATTCACGTTGATGTCATGGATGGGCGGTTTGTCCCAAATATTACCATCGGTCCGCTGATTGTGGAAGCGATTCGTCCGGTGACCAAAAAGCCGCTGGATGTCCACTTGATGATTGTGGAACCAGAGAAGTATGTGGAAGATTTTGCCAAAGCTGGAGCCGATATCATTTCCGTCCATGCCGAGCATACCGCCTCGCCACACCTGCATCGCACCCTCGGTCAAATTAAAGAATTAGGCAAACAAGCTGGGGTGGTATTAAATCCTTCTACTCCTTTAGAACTGATTGAGTATGTGATTGAGCTTTGCGACTTGGTGTTGATTATGAGCGTTAACCCTGGGTTTGGCGGACAAAGTTTTATTCCGGAAGTGTTGCCCAAGATTGCCAAATTGCGCCAAATGTGCGACGAACGAGGTTTAGATCCTTGGATTGAAGTTGATGGCGGATTGAAGGGCAATAATACTTGGCAGGTACTGGAAGTGGGAGCCAATGCCATTGTAGCGGGTTCGGCGGTCTTCAAGGCCAAGGATTATGCAGAGGCGATCGCAGGTGTCCGGAATAGCAAGCGTCCAGAATTAACTCCTGCCTTAGTTTAATTGAAATTGCCGCCGCCCTGCTTTTTAATGGCAGGGCGATTTTTTCATTGACAGGACTTACGCAACACCTCTATAAGTAGGGTGTGTTAGCGAAGCGTAACGCACCATCAACGCTATATCTGGAGTGAGTGCGTAAGTCCTGATTGATTCTAGCAATTAGATTTAGCGATCGCATTCACTTTGCTCAGAGGTTTCTGCTTCGGAATGGTGCTTTCGTTAAGTTTTGTTACAAAACCGCGCTGAAGTTGTTATCATCTTGTGTAATTTAAATTATAAAGCCGCTCTAAAACTGCAATTTTAGAGCGGCGGTAAGTTGCTTAGGCTGCTTATTAAGTGGCTACTTATTGAGCGCGTTGCGAAAGCACTGACGCTGCTAGTTTCTTGGCTGTCTCGCTAGACTTCCAATCTTTAAGAACTTGGGAAGCGAGTTCGGCCATTTCTTCGCTTGTTCGTCGTTGTCCGGCTGCACGGGGATCGTGAGGTGCGTATTGGGATAATACTGAGCCTGCTAGTCTTTTATCCGTGGCTGTTGAGTTCCGATCGCTAAGAACTCTAGAGGCGAGTTCAACCATCTCTTCGCTTGTGTGTCTAGGCATTTTTATTTTCGCCGATAATTACCTTTTCATTATAATTACGCGGCCTCGTCACTACGAGGGTTGATAACCGTATGTAGCGGTGTAATAGCTAGTGTTGATAACCGTTAAGTATAAATACTTTAAACAAAAGTTTTTACAAGGTCACGACTTATGCAAACACTTATTGCGATCCTGTTGGCGAAGCCCACCGATAGCGCAGCGTAGCGACGGAGCGACAGAATCTTGTTAAAGTGCGTAAGTCGTGAAGGTTTTAGTGATAGTGCCACGCAAAACTCATTTTAACAGGGCTGTTTCACGGTAATATCATATCCGGTCGAACGACCACGATTCATTTTTGCCCCAAATAGAAGTCAAATCGCTTTTATCGTGGGCAATCGCCCAGATATGATTATGAGTTCAGAAAACCAAGAGAAATTTAGTGCTGAGTACCAAGCTGGTCAAAAAGCCTTGGAACTAGGATTTTATCGCGAATCAATTCAACATTTACAAACAGCGATCGCCCTTATTGGGGACAATTCCCGTCTGGGGGGAGAAGCCCAACTCTGGCTAGTTACAGCATATCAATCGGCGGGACAAATCGCAGAAGCGATCGCCCTCTGCCAACAACTGAAGCGTCACCCCGACTTAGAAACCCGCCAGCAGAGCAAGCACCTGCTTTATATTTTAGAAGCCCCGCAATTAAATCGTCCCAAAGAATGGTTAACAGAAATTCCCGATTTAGCTAATTTAGAAGCTGGGGAACCAAAATTTGCTCAAAATTCCGCCCCAACTAAAAAAAGTTCACCTCGCCCCACCCTCCCCCCAGAACCCATAGATCTCAGCCAAGTTAATACTCAGGATAACCGTTTTATTTGGTTTGCTTTAGTGGCGATCGCGCTGGTATTTGTTGGGTTAGTTTGGTTGAGATAGCATAGGGTAACTTAGTCATTTTATTGATTTTTCATTCCAAAGTCCCAAATCTTAATAGTTTTATCCATACTGCCACTAATGAGAATTTGCTCATTGGGACTAAATACTACTGAAGTTACCCCTTTGGTATGCCCAGTCAGACTATCTAATAATGTCCCATCGCTAACTTGCCATAATTTAATTGTGCGATCGCCGCCACTACTAGCTAGAATTTTATTATCTGGACTAAATGCCACCGCATTCACACCGTTGTGAAACCAGCCTTTATGTCCAGATAGCGATCGCCAGATTTTCTCTGTTTCCAAATTCCACAACTTAACTTGATTACAATTGTCCCCACTCGCCACCATTTTACCATCAAGACTGATGGCAACCGTATTGATGGTAAATCCATGTCCCACTAGCGTCTTAATTACTTTCCCACTTTTAATATCCCAGATTTTCACTTGGGAAGAAATGGCACTAATAATCATTCTCCCATCGGGACTAAAAACCAGATCGTTCACATGATCTAGATCGGTGAAAGTATAAATTAATTGCTTAGTTTTTAAATCCCACAAGCTAATTTTTTGGTTGCTGGCAGAGGCCAAAATTCTGCCATCTGGACTAATTGCTAGGGAATTAATTACACTGTCACTGCCTAGTAATGTGGCGATTTCCTTGCCAGTAATAATATCCCAAATTTTAATTGCCCCATTATAATCGCCACTGACTACAATTTGTTCTTTGGAACTGAAAGTAACTGCATAGACAAAAGCGGGATGTCCTGATAAAGTATGAACGGCTTTCCCGGTAGTCAGATTCCACAATTTGACGGTACAATCTTCACTAGCACTAGCAATTAAATTGCCCCTAGAATTAATGGCAATTTGTTGAATACCTGCAAACAAAAAATCGTCATGTCCCACTAAAGTCCTCGTACATTGCCAAGTTTGCGGAGACGGTGGGGGTGGAAGATTAACTGGGGGAACCTTGGGCGATAAAGGTGGTAATTTCCCCCTTAAATCTTGCATTATTTCCATCGCTGTTTGATAGCGGCGGTTAATGGCATTAGCAACCATTTTATCTAAAATAGCACCGAGGCGATCGCTGACCGGATTATCTACTAAATAATCGCGCCAAATCCATTGATTTTCACCCAGATCGTACAATTCAAAGGGTGAAATTCCGGTTAACAAATAAATACAAGTAATTCCTAAACTGTATAAATCGCTGGCAAAAACTGCTTTCCCCCTCGCCTGTTCCGGAGCCACAAATTCGGCACTCCCAATGGTTGTCCCCGTTTTAGCTAAAGCGGTTCCTGTGGCAAATTTCGCTGCGCCAAAATCCACTAAAATTAGCTCCCTATCCACCCGTTGAATAATATTCTCTGGTTTGATATCTCGATGGATTACCTGGCGAGAATGGACAAATTCTAGGACGGGCAGTAAATTATTCAGTAAATCACAGATTTGGTTTTCTTTAAATGTCCCTTGCTCGGCAAGAATTTGGGCTAAATTTTGTCCGCTAATAAATTCCTGGACTAAATATTGTTCACGATCTTGGGTGAAATAGGCTAATAACTGCGGAATTTGGGGATGGATGCCCAATTCATTTAATCTAATTGCTTCCTGGGCAAATAATTCCGATGCTTTTTGGGCATTTTGAGCCTGGTAAAACAGTTGCTTGATGGTGCAATTTCGTTTGGCAGGATTATCTCGATCAACTGCCAAAAAAGTTCTCCCAAAGCCGCCTTGCCCAATTAGCTGAATTGCCTGATAGCGATCTTTGAGTAATAATTTATTGCCGCAATTTTGACAAAACTTGTTTGCGGATGGATTTTGGGGATGGGGGCAATTGGGATTGAGACAATAACTCATTGGTAGCAATACAATATTAATCTGACAGCAATTTTTGAAATTGCTCGTCGCTGCGAATGGCATCCAAATCAGGATCGGTTTGTGCCATTTTCCGGTATTTGACAGGATTGAGATTGATGGCTTGTTGAAGGAGGATAAGTGCCTGTTCGCGATCGCCCTGTAAGCTATAGCAACAAGCTTTGTTATATAAAATAGCGCAATTATCTGGTTGCAGTGCCAAGGCTTGGTCTAAACTAGCGATCGCTTCGGGATAACGTTTGCCATAAAGTAGGCACACTCCCCGAAAATACCAGGCATCGGGATTTTCGGGTTGAATTTCTAAAGCTCGATCGTAGCTGGCCACGGCGCGATCGTAAAGTTTTAAATTCCGCAGGGCGATCGCTCGATTATACCAACACCAATAATAATCTGGTCGAAACTCAATGGCGCGGTCAAAACTATCGACTGCTTCTGCATACAAACCCAAATGGTAGAGGGTATTACCCCGACTATTCCAGGCTTCAAAGAAATCTGGTTTAAATTCTACGGCTTTGTCATAGCTGGCGATCGCTTTTTCCAGCCATCCCAGTTTCAAAAATGCTAGTCCCCGATTATACCAAGCCCAAGCATAATCTGGCTTAAACTCAATTCCCCGGTCGTAACTATTAATTGCGGCTTCATAATGACCTAAATTTCTGAAGGCAATCCCGCGATTGTTCCATGCCCAATAATAATCTGGTCTAAATTTCAGTGCTTGGTTGTAACTGGCGATGGCTTCCGCGTGGCGCTGCAAGTCATCCAAGGCATTGCCGCGATTGTTCCATGCCTCATAAAATCCCGGCTTCAATTCCAATGCTCCATCGTAGCTAGCCAATGCCTCTTCGTAGCGGTGCAGGCGATAAAGCGCATTCCCCCTAGTGTACCAAGCCTCGGCATGGTCGGGTTGCAGTTCCAGCACCTTATCGTAGCTCGCCACTGCTTTCTCATATTCTTCGGTTTGATTTAGATGCAATCCTTTGCGGAAAAAGAATTCTACTTCCAACTCCTGGGCTTGGTGCATGGTCGTGTCCTCTATCTCTAGGAAGATCTTCTTTAAGATTCCCAAAAAACGGTACAGTTTAACAAGTGGGGAACCGGGAACGGGCAATAATGAAGTCTACCAGTAAAATACAGAGTTGGTAGTCTGTTTGTTATCTATCTGAGAACTGCTACATATCTTTAAATACTAGCTTTTAACGAATCTTTGAGGAAGGACTTCCTAGAGACTTAATTATCCTAATTACTTTAAAACTATTTTGTATAGCAATTTTTGCTTCTTTCTGTAGCGATTCTTTGGTAGAAGAACAAAGACTATTCAATTCTTCTGCTAGCGACAAATAATCAGCCCATTGAAAAACCATATCTTAGATTCCATTAAATCTGTTGAAACCTTAAGCTTATTGAAATTTTTGAAAGTATTGTACTGCTAACATCAGCAATCCACTGTTCTTTGATTTCAATTAAGGCATCGAAAACCGTTTCTACATCAACATTTATATCTGTAGGAAGGTAAACAGTTAAGGTTTTATAGCCTGGAATTTCAGGGTCTATATTTAATTCTAATAAAAGCTTTTCAGTGGAGAAATAATTTTTGATTTCAGAAGGAACCTTGTTTAAATAGTTTTTGATTTTTTCTGGAATATTAATCAAAACACTCATTAAAGGTTTATTGAAACTAATATATTCTTCTATTTCAATAGGATTAATTAGCAAATAAATTTGACCAAGCTGCTGCATTTCCAACGTACTTTCTGAAAGAGTGGTGGATTTTTGAACAATTTGCCGATCTAGCATATCAAATCCTTCGGTTTCAATCAACTGCCTCTGTGCAACGATTATAAACTACTGCGCTTTTTTAAACAGAAAGGAATTTTTTCAATCCTGATATTGTCTGAACTCCTTGTATAGAGAGAGTTATGGCGGTCGGATAGCCTAGACAGTCGCTACTGATAGAGGTATTACGGAAGAGCGATCGCCTTTCTGCCAGGATTGTCCCAGAAAACAGTGAACTACCCACACTGACCTGACGGTAAAGTGTGGGCTTCCAATTTCACGGAAGATTGCCTCGTCTTGGATTTGCGTCCGCGAATTGGTCTTACATCCTCGACCTTGGCGTTAGCCTCCCCCGTCCCAGAGGAGGACAGCATTCTGATCCCTTCTGCTCTAATATTCATCGCTGCATTGCCATCCCTATCGTGATGAGTACCACAACTTGGGCAAGTCCAAGTTCTTACATCTAGCGGTAACTCAGATATTTGATCATGGCAGTTAGAGCAAAGTTTGGAACTGGGAAACCATCGATTTATTTCTATCAACTTTCCACCCCTACGTTCTAATTTGTAGCTCAGAAAGTTTACAAAGGTTCCCCATCCAGTATCAGATATTACTTTGGCTAGTTTGTGGTTACGAACCATGCCCTTGACGTTGAGATTTTCGACTACTACTACCTGGTTGTTATCAACTATCTTTCTAGACAGTTTATGTAGATAGTCTTGGCGGACATTGCTCACCTGTTCGTGTACCCTAGCGACAATCTTGTTAGCTTTTTTACGACGATTACTACCTTTCTTTTTCCGTGCAGCAATACGTTGTTTTACGGCTAGCTTCTTTTCATACTTGGATAGGTGTCTTGGATTTGGATATTTGGAAACTTTCTCTCCGTCGTGAGTCGTCGCAAAATCCTTGATTCCCAAATCAATCCCAATGACCTTACCATCAGCAATGGTTGCCGGATCATCACCTTCATATGCCATTAAAACCGAAGCGTAGTATTTACCTGTTGGGCATTTACTAACAGTTACAGTTTTGATTACCCCATCAAGAGGTCGGTGGATTTTGGCTTTAACAACACCCAATTTACCTGGGAACTTCAAGGTCTCATCAACCTGTTTTACTTTTTGGGGATACTGAATTGACTGACGATGATGTTTTGATTTGAATCTTGGATATTTGGCTCTACCTTCAAAAAAGTTTTGATATGCCCGACTAAGATTGAGACTCACAGATTGCAAAACCTGAGAATAACAATCCCCTAACCATTCAGTATCTTTTTCTTTTTTGAGTTTTGGCAACAGAGAATTTAGCCCAGATTGAGACAAGCCTTTGCCAGTCGCTTTATAGGTTTCGATGCATTGATTCAACCCATAATTCCACCACCAACGCGCACACCCAAAGTGTTGAGCTAACACTTGAATTTGCTCATCTGTGGGGTATAACCTGACTTTTACTGCTTGTCTCCTCATCTCAAATTCTCCCAATATCGACCTGTTACTATTATATACATATTTCAGTAACAGTGTTTCGTAAATATTTGGCGACTTCTCATACATCTTTTCCCTGTCTTCCCTACTGTAAGAATTACTCAAAGATGCAATCATCGTCGTCCGCCTTATATCCCGCCACTGATTCGGAGTACCGAATTCAGTGGGGGACTTACGGCGAATCAGTTAAAATCTGAAAGGTTCTGATAATTCTTCTTATGACTGAACTTCCAGTTTTGGACTATCGCGTAGAAAAGGATTCGATGGGGGAACGCCAAATCCCGGCGGCGGCTTATTATGGCATTCAAACTCTGCGAGCGACGGAGAATTTCCCTATCAGTGGGTTGAAGCCGTTACCCACCTATATTGATGCCTGCGTGTTGATCAAAAAAGCGGCGGCGATCGCTAATACTGAATTAGGCTGCATTCCCTCGGATGTCGGACAAGCGATTGTGGCGGCGGCGGATGAAGTGTTGGCGGGGAAGTGGCGGGAACAGTTTGTGGTGGATGTTTACCAAGCTGGTGCAGGTACTTCTCACCACATGAATGTGAATGAGGTGCTGGCAAATCGAGCTTTAGAACTGTTGGGAGATGTCAAGGGCAATTACCAGCGCGTCAGTCCCAACGACCATGTAAACTACGGTCAATCTACCAATGATGTGATTCCGACGGCAATTCGGATTGGCGGGTTGGTGGCGCTAGAAAGAACTCTATTGCCAGCTTTGACGGAAGCGATCGCCGTCTTGGAACAAAAAGCGGTAGAATTCCAAGATGCCATCAAATCGGGCAGAACCCATATGCAGGATGCCGTGCCTGTCCGTTTGGGGGAAGGTTTCCGAGCTTGGGGACAAATTTTAGCCGATCACTTGCTGCGAATTGAACGGGCAGCAGAAGACTTAACATTTTTGGGTTTGGGTGGCAGCGCTGTCGGTACGGGGTTAAATACCCATCCAGAGTATCGCCAGAAAACCATTCATTTGCTCTCAGAACTAATCGAACAGCCTTTACGTGCCGCCCCTCATTTAATGGCAGCAATGCAAAGCATGGCTCCTTTTGTCAGTGTTTCCGGAGCTTTACGGAACCTCGCCCAGGACTGCGTAAAAATTTCCCACGATTTGCGGCTGATGGATTCGGGACCAAAAACAGGTTTCAAGGAAATTCAACTGCCTCCGGTACAACCAGGATCGTCAATCATGCCGGGAAAGTACAATCCAGTTATGGCAGAAATGATTTCGATGGTGTGCTTTCAGGTGATGGGTTACGACAGCGCGATCGCCTTGGCTGCCCAAGCGGGACAATTGGAATTGAATGTGATGATGCCCCTCATTGCCTATGATTTGATCCAGAGTATCGAAATTTTGGGCAAGGCGATCGCCGCTTTAACTCATCAGTGCCTGCAAGGAATTACGGCCAACCGCGATCGCTGTTTGTCCTATGCTGAAGGTAGTCTGGCTTTAGTTACCGCCCTCAATACCCAGATTGGCTACCTCAATGCTGCTGCCATTGCCAAGGAGTCTCTGGAAACGGGCAAATCTCTGCGTCAAATTGTAAGCGATCGCGGTTTACTGAGTGCGGAAGAACTTGCCCAAATTTTAGATTTGGAAAAAATGAGTCAAATTGTTGGAAATTAGAAGGAGTTAACTGTTTATGTACACCGACAATAATGGCACTGAAATCATTTTTCACTACGACAATGGGCAAGCAGATGCTTTTATCCTTCCCCTCACTCCAGAGGAATTGCAACAACAAATTCAACTATTATTAGACCGACCTTGGTTAATCTTTCACCTGTTTGATGAAACGGTATTTATTTGTACTGCCAGATTGGTGAAGGTAGAAGTTAAGCCACCTTTAACTCAAATTAAAGGCATAGGCGTATTTGCCAATGCGGAAAAAGTCACGGCTCTGTCTCGCGGCAGTCGTTAATTTGTAGGGAACAGGGAATAGGGAATAGGGAATAGGGAATAGGGAACAGGGAACAGGGAACAGGGGGGAGAAAGGGAGAAAGGGAGAGAGGGAGAGAGGGAGAAAGGGAGAGAGGGAGAAAGGGAGAGAGAACAGAGAATTGGGAATAAAAGGAGTTCTTGCTAATTCTCCGTCTCCCCATCACCCCGTTGGGCTTTAGCCCTAATCCGGAGAGGGCTAAAGCCCAACTACGAACTTAGTTAACTGAACTGTATTGTACCACAATCAGGTGGCTAAATTTGCCTCTGGCGATCGGTCAGGGATGTGTTCTATGCTAGTCGTATTTAGTAAGCTATTAGGGAATCGCTGATGTCAACTACTGTTAGTTTAATTCGCGCTCAATCCTACGAATTAAATGCTTTGCGGACTGCTGTCGAACAGTTACTAGAACCTTTGGGTGGGATGGGGGCGATTGTTAAACCAGGCGATCGCGTGCTATTAAAACCCAATTTACTCACTGCTTCTTACCCTACCAAAGAATGCGTGACTCGTCCAGAATTAGTTTATTGTGTTGCCCAATTAGTCCAAGCGGCGGGGGGCAAACCCTTTTTGGGTGACAGTCCCGGCTTTGGTACGGCTCGCGGTGTTGCTCAAGCCAACGGCTATTTACCGCTGATGGCAGAATTAAATATTCCGATTGTGGAGTTTCGGGGCAAGCGTTACGAAGCGGCGGGAGAGGATTTCAATCATCTGTTAATCTCCAAAGAAGCGATGGATGCGGATGTCGTGATTAATCTGCCCAAAGTGAAATCCCACGCTCAACTAATGGTGACTATGGGAGTGAAAAATCTCTTTGGTTGCGTTCCCGGCAAAATGAAGGCTTGGTGGCACATGGAGGCGGGCAAGGATAGCGCTCGATTTGGAGCGATGTTAGTAGAAACTGCCCAGACTATTAACCCCGATTTAACTATTATTGACGGGATTATTGGCCATGAAGGTAATGGTCCAATGCGCGGCGAACCTCGCGTATTGGGAGTTCTGGGCGCTGCTCGGAATGTGTTTGCTTTGGACAGGGCGATCGCCGAAATTTTGCGCGTCGATCCAGCTATTATTCTCACAGTGGCAACTTCCCAGCGCTTAGGTTTATGTCCCGAATTGGCAGATATTGATTTTCCCCTCTGTCAACCAGAGGAATTGCAAATCGCTGATTGGCAATTGCCTGATACCTTAGTTCCGATTGATTTTGGTCTGCCCCGTGTCATTCAATCAACTTTTCGTCACCTTTATATCCGGTTTATCAAGGAACCGATGAGTGCCTACGGAGCCGCCAAATAGACGATTTGTAAAAATAATTACAAACTTTTACAAATCTAGTCGCGTAAGCTATGACATACCCTCCGATTGCTTAAGAAGGCCGCCCCATAATGGCGGTTTTTTTGGGAAGGCGATCGCTAAATCAGATCCATCAACTACATCAAATATATTACAGCTTCTTAATAATTTCACTTCAAGTTAGACTAGCTCTTTAAAAAAAATTGCCAAACATCAGATAATAATATGCTATAACCTGACTTAGAATCGGAGTTTAGCTGATGAAAATTACCCAAAGCAAATGGAAGCAGAAAATTCCAGGGTGGAATCCTGCTTTGACAAATGAACTAGAGGGAAAAGCGCAACTGGTTTTACTCTTTGGAGGAAAATCAGTCCTGACATCACCAGAATATCCAGAATGTATTAATAAATTGCAACAAGTTCATCCCCATGCTCATTTGCTAGGTTGTTCTACGGCGGGAGAAATTTATGATACTCAGGTAATGGATGATTCCCTAGTTGCCACTGCGATTCACTTTGAAAGCAGTCAAATTCAGGGACACTGTATTGATTTAGATATTGGTGAGGATAGTTTCAAAGCAGGCGATCGCTTGGGAAAAGCCATCGATACCCAAGGATTAGTTCATGTTTTTGTATTGTCTGATGGTATCCAAGTAAATGGGAGCGATTTAGTTAAAGGCTTGGGACAAAACTTACCTGCAAACGTTAGTATTACCGGAGGTTTATCGGGAGATGGATCGAGGTTTGAAGAAACATTTATCATCTGGGATGGATTGCCCAAAAAAGGTGCGATCGCCGCCTTGGGATTCTATGGCGATACCTTAAAAGTTGGTTACGGATCTTTAGGTGGCTGGAAACCTTTTGGCACAGAAAGAGTAATTACTAAATCTAAAGGTAATGTTTTATACGAACTAGATGGAGAATCAGCCCTGGCTTTATATAAAAAGTATCTCGGTACTCATGCCAAGGATTTACCTTCTAGTGGTTTAAGGTTCCCATTGAAATTACAACGGGAGACGGAAGAACTATCAGTAGTTCGGACAATTTTATCGGTGAATGAAGACAACCAAAGTCTAACTTTTGCGGGAGATGTTCCAGAAGGAACTAAAGTCTACCTCATGCAAGGTGCTGATTTTAAAAGTTTGATTGCGGGAGCCAACGCCGCCGCCATCACCAGCCGAAATGCCCTGGGAAATAATCTCTCTCCAGAATTAGCCATTTTGATCAGTTGTGTCGGGAGGAAACTGGTACTCAAGCAAGACATTGAATCAGAAGTTGAAGAAGTACGCGAAATTATGGGGGCAATCCCAGCCATAACGGGATTTTACTCCTATGGAGAGATCTCCCCTTTTCGTCCTGGGGCAGCTTGCGAATTACACAACCAAACCATGACCATTACCACTTTTTCGGAAGCGCCTTTTATTTCTGGTGCAGCTTGCGAATTAACCCCATAGACAATGACCATTACTACCTGTTGTCAAACACAAAAAAGCCGTATGGAACGGATACACCGTTTACTGCAACGTCAATTAAAACGCCATTTTGACGATCCTGCTAATATTCCTGAAGGATGGCAAAATTTTATTGCCATTGTCAACGATACTTACTTGCAGTTTGATGATGACCGTACCATGCTGGAGCATACCTTAGAACTAAGTTCTCAGGAACTGCTAGAAGCTAATTCCAAAATGCAAAGTCTGCTGCATACTGTAGAAGCTCAAGTGGCAGAGCGGACATCTGAATTAACTAAATCCAATGCCGAATTAGCTACCACTTTGGAAGAACTCCAACAAACTCAAGCCCAACTGATCCAAACTGAAAAAATGGCAGCTTTGGGACAACTAATTGCGGGAATCGCCCATGAAGTTAATACTCCCTTGGGGGCGATTCGTTCCTCGGCGGGTAATATCAGCAAGTTTTTAAATCAAACCTTAGAAGAATTACCTGTCCTGTTTCAATCTTTAAACTCAGATGAAGCTGGAATTTTTTTCGACCTACTTCATAAGTCTTTACAACAACAATCAACGCTTTCTACCAAAGAAGAACGACAATTAAAACGGGCTTTAATTGGCAAGTTAACAGCCCTTGAAATTCCCGATGCGGATACGATTGCTGATGTCTTGGTTGATATGAAAGTTCACGATCAAATTGATAGTTTTCTGCCTCTGTTACAAAGAAGCGATCGCTTGCGTCTTTTAGACATTGCCTATAAGCTTTCTGGATTGCAGCGGGGAACTCAAACCATCGAAACTGCCACTGATAGGGCTTCCAAAGTGGTCTTTGCCCTCAAAACCTATGCTCGCTACGATCAATTAGGTAAAATGATGGCAGCTAGTTTAACCGAGGGTCTTGAAACTGTCTTAACTCTCTATCAAAATCAACTTAAACAGGGAGTGGAAGTCATCCGCAATTATCACGACTTGCCGCCCATCCTTTGTTATCCTGATGAACTAAATCAAGTTTGGACAAACCTGATTCATAACGCTTTACAAGCTATGGTAAATCGGGGGACTTTAATCCTGGAAGTTACCCAAGTAGCCGCACAAGCCCAAGTCAGTATTACCGATAGCGGCAGCGGGATTCCCCCAGAAATCAAATCTAAAATCTTTGAACCGTTTTTTACTACCAAGCCGCCTGGAGAAGGTAGTGGATTAGGATTAGATATTGTCAAAAAAATTATTACCAAACATGGCGGGCAAATTATGGTTGAAAGCCAGCCTGGAAGAACAACATTTAGGGTTTTACTACCAATTAAACTTCAGGAATAACTGGTTTTTGCTGAGGATAAATAAAATTTTCCTGACTAGGTAAAGATTCATGGGAAAATAGTTGCAATTCTTAATACTGTTTCTGCTTAAAATCAATTACTGTGGTTCTAAAATCCCTCCTAATTCTATCCTGTCCATTAAGAGCGATCGCTCCTCCCCTTAAATTGTATCCGCTTAACCTCAAGATTTTTCAACCCTGGTAAAAATCATCTTCCCCTCCTATGCTAACCCTCACTGGCTACCAAATTATTGAGCAGATTTATGAAAGTGCCAATTCTGTCGTTTATCGAGGCATTCGAGAGCAAGACAGCCAAACAGTCATGCTCAAATTTCTCAAAGAAGAATATCCTTCGCCCCAAGCATTAATTAGATATAAACAAGAATATGAAATTGCCCGCAGCTTAAATATCTCTCAGGCAGTGAAAGCTTATAGCTTAGAATCCTATCAAAAAACCTTAGCGATCGTGCTGGAAGATTTTGGAGGCTTATCATTAAAGCAAGTGATAGCAGGAAAGCAATTAACCCTGCCAGAGTTTTTCAACATTGCCATCCAAACTGCGGATAGTTTAGGGCATATTCACGCCCTCAATATTATTCATAAAGATATTAATCCTGCCAATATTGTCTTCAATCCCCAAACTAACCAAGTTAAAATTATCGACTTTGGCATTTCCACCCAATTGACTCGTGAAAATCCCACCTTAAAAAATCCCAATATTTTAGAAGGAACTTTAGCCTATCTATCTCCAGAGCAAACTGGCAGAATGAATCGCGTTTTAGATTATCGCACCGATTTTTATTCTCTGGGCGTTACCTTCTATGAACTGCTAACAGGAAAACTCCCCTTTGAAAGTAACGATCCCTTAGAATTAGTTCATTGTCATATTGCTAAACAGCCTATTCCCCCCAATCAAATTAATTCAGAGATTCCCCCAGCAGTTTCCCATTTAGTGATGAAACTGATGGCAAAAACCGCTGAAGAACGCTATCAAAGCGCCTGGGGAATTAAAGCCGATTTAGAGGAATGTTGGCGGCAATTGGTAGCAACTGGGACAATTACAGAGTTTCTTCTAGGTAGGCAAGATATTTCTGGCAAGTTTCAAATTCCCCAAAAACTTTATGGGCGAGAAGCGGAAATTGCCACCTTGCTCGCCGCATTTAATCGAGTCTCTACCCAGGGCGAGTCTCAAATTGAAATGATGCTAGTGGCAGGTTATTCTGGGATTGGTAAATCAGCCCTAGTTCAGGAAATTTATAAACCAATTACTGAAAAGCGCGGTTATTTCATTTCGGGAAAATTCGATCAATTTCAGCGCAATTTACCCTACTCTGCTGTTGTCAGTGCTTTTCAAGAGTTGGTGCGACAACTTTTGGCAGAAAGCCAAGCTCAACTGAATCAATGGCGAGAAAAGCTTTTAAATGCTGTTGGCGCTAATGGGCAACTAATTATTGATGTCATCCCGGAAATCGAATTAATTATTGGCAAACAACCCGCCGTCTTAGAATTAGGTCTAACGGAATCTCAAAATCGGTTTAATTTGGTTTTGGGTAACTTCATTCGGGCATTTTGTTCCCGCGAACATCCCTTAGCCATCTTTTTAGATGATTTGCAATGGGCGGATTCGGCAACTTTGAAGTTGATTGAACTAATGATGGCAGATCCTGATATGCAGTATCTGTTTCTGATTGGAGCCTATCGCGATAATGAAGTTAATTCTAGTCATCCTTTAGCGATCGCTCTAGACGGCTTGCAAAAATCGGGAGCAACTGTTAATTTTATTACCTTAGCCCCCTTAGCCCTAGAACCGATTAATGAATTAATTACTGAAACTCTGCAAGCCGAGCCAGAATCAGTTATTGCCTTAGCAGAATTGGTATTGCAGAAAACCGCTGGCAATCCTTTCTTTGTGAATGAGTTTTTAAAAACTCTCCACAGCGAAAACCTGATTGCTTTTAACTTTGAACAGCATAGTTGGCAATGGCAAATTGCCCAAATCCAGTCTACCAATATCACTGATAACGTGGTAGAATTAATGATTGGCAAGTTGAAAAAATTGCCCGAACCAACTCAACAAGTTTTGCAATTAGCTGCCTGCGTCGGGGCGGATTTTGATTTAACCACCTTGGCAATTGTTAGCGAGCGATCGCCAGCCGAAATAGCTGCTGATTTAGCCGCCGCTGTCCAATCTGGTTTAGTTTTAACCACTTCCGAATTAGATATTCAACTATTAATTCAAAACTATCAATTTCTCCATGACCGAGTGCAACAAGCCGCCTACGCCCTCATTGACGAACCGCAAAAACAAGCAATTCATTTACAAATGGGGCGGTTGCTGTGGCGGAATATGCCAGAGGAAACCTTATCTGAAAACGTCTTTAAAATTGTCGATCATTTAAACTTAGGGATTGAATTGATTGGTTCCCCAGAAGAACGCCTAGAAATTAGTCAATTGAATCTCATGGCAGGTAAAAAAGCCAAGACTGCCGCTGCCTATACCGCCGCTTTGAACTATTTAAATACCGGGATGAAATTCCTCCCCAATTATAGTTGGGAAAGACAGTATGACCTAACTTTAGCCCTCTATCAAGAAGCAGTGGAAGTCACCTATTTGCTGGGTAATTTTCCCCAAATGGATGCCTGGGTGACAGTAGTATTAAGCAAAGCTAATAACCTACTGGATAAATTAAAAGTTTATCAAACTAAAATTCAAGCTTGCATGGCGCAAGGACAATTTCTAGAAGCAGTCAAAATTGGGTTGCAAGTGCTGAAATTATTAGGGGTTAATTTGCCCGAATCGCCAACTTTTGAAGAAGTGCGATCGCAATTAGCTCAAACCCAAGCAGCTTGGATAGAAAATAACATCGCCGATTTAATTAATCTGCCCCCAATGACAGATCCTTACAAACTAGCGGCAATGTATATGCTCTCCAGCTTGTTTTCTCCTGTTTATATTGCTGCCCCAATGCTGCTCCCTTTCATTCCCTGCGAACAGGTAAATTTATCAATTCAATATGGTAATGCCACTTTTTCCGCCTTTGGTTATGCCAATTACGGAGTAATTTTAAATGGCGTTAGTCAGGACATTGAAAATGCCTATAAATTTGGTCAACTAGCTTTAAAATTGGTTGAAAAACTAGACATTAAAGAACTGAGAGCCAAAGTAATTAATCAGGTAGCTGTATTTATTATGCACGGCAAAGATCTGCTTAGAAAAACTGTCCCCCTTTTCCGTCAAGCCTATCAACTTTCAGTGGAAAACGGCGATTTAGAATTTGCTGGTTATGCTGCCATGAATCACTGTCAATATGCCTATTTTAGTGGTTTGGAATTAACTAGATTGCAGGGAGAAATGACAACTTATAGCCATGCTTTGGCTCATCTAAAACAAGATGTTACTTTAAATTATAATCAAATCTTTCGGCAGACAGTTTTGAACTTGCTTGAGGAAACTGCCAATCCCTATTGCTTAATGGGAGATGCCTACAATGAAGAAAAACTTATCCCCATTCATCTAGCTGCCAACGATCGACTGGGACTGCACTATTTATATTTGCATAAAACTATTTTATCCTATCTCTTTGGAGAATACCAACTAGCCATTGAAAACTCTCAAGAATGCGAACAATATCTAGATGGGGGTACAGGATTAATTACTGTTCCGGAATTCTATTTTTATGATTCTCTGGTGCGATTAGCTGCATTGTCAAAATTGACAGCAGAAGAGCAGCTATTAAAAGTAGCTAGTAACCAAGAAAAGATTGCAAAGTTGGCAAATCAGGCTCCCATGAACTATTGGCATAAATTTTGTCTGGTGGCAGCAGAACGCTACCGAGTTGAACAATCCTATTTAGAAGCAATGGATTATTATGAACGAGCTATTGCTGGAGCTAGAGAAAATCAATATCTGAATGAAGAAGCTTTGGCATTGGAATTAGCTGCTAAATTTTACCTGGAATGGGGTAAAGAAATGATTGCTAAAACCTACATGACTGAGGCTCACTACGCCTACACTCGCTGGGGAGCAACCGTTAAGGTAAAAGATTTAGAAAATAAGTATTCCCAGTTAATTGTTAAAGCAACTGTCGCGAGGGGGATTGCCGATACCCGCCGCACTACAACTAATGTGGTAACAACTACTGGGGTGGGAGAAGCCTTAGATTTAGCCACGGTGATGAAAGCTTCTCAAGCGATTTCGGGAGAAATTGTTTTAGATAAATTGCTCAGTTCACTGATGAAAATTTTAATTGAAAATGCTGGAGCGCAAGTGGGCTATTTAATTTTGGAAACGGAGGGAAAACTATTAGTTGAAGCTTCCGGTAATGTGGAAGAAAGCATTACCGTTTTGCAGTCTATCCCAATTGAAGCACAACTACCTGCATCAATTATCAACTATGTGGCTCGAACTTTAAAAAGTATTGTTTTAAATGATGGCAGCAGCGACGAGAAATTTATACATGATCCCTATATCAAAGCTCATCAAACCAAATCAGTTTTATGTACGCCCCTGATGAATCAAGGACATTTAGGAGGAATTGTTTATTTAGAAAATAATCTTACCACCGGGGCATTTACTCCCGATAGATTGGAAGTATTAAAACTATTATCGGGACAGGCAGCGATCGCCATCTCCAATGCTAAACTTTATACAGAAGTCCGCGCCGCCGAAAAATTACTTGCCGAGTATAATCGTACCTTAGAAATTCAAGTGGCAGAACGCACCCAGGAGCTATCGCAAACCCTAGAACATCTCCAAACTACCCAAGCAGAATTAATTCAATCCGAAAAAATGGCAGCCCTAGGACAATTAATCGCTGGCATTGCCCACGAAATTAATACTCCCCTAGGAGCAATTCGCTCCTCCGCTGGCAACATTGCCAAGTTTTTAAATCAAACCTTAGCCCAATTACCAGAATTGTTTCAATCCCTGAATGCCCCTGAATCCGAAATATTTTTTAACTTGCTCAATCAATCCTTGCAAAAAGAATCAACTTTATCTGCCAAAGAAGAACGACAATTAAAACGAGCTTTAATCCGAGAGCTAGAAACCGCAGACATTGCCGATGCTGATACCATTGCGGATACTTTAGTTGACATGAAAGTTTACGAGCAAATTGACAATTTTATGCCATTGTTAAAAAGAGGCGATCGCTTGCAGATTTTAGACATAGCCTATAAACTTTCCGGATTGCAGCGGGGAACCCAAACCATCGAAACTGCCACCGATAGAGCCTCTAAAGTCGTCTTCGCCCTCAAAACCTACGCTCGCTACGATCAATTAGGTAAAATGATCCTAGCTAGTTTAACTGATGGTCTTGAAACCGTCTTAACGCTCTATCAAAATCAACTCAAACAAGGAGTTGAAGTCATTCGCAATTATGACGACTTGCCCCCCATCCTCTGTTATCCAGATGAACTGAATCAAGTTTGGACAAACCTGATTCATAACGCTTTACAAGCCATGTCAAATCGCGGTACTTTAACCATAGAAGCGATGCGATTAGGGGAACAAGCTCAAATCAATATTACCGATACGGGCATTGGGATTTCCCCAGAAATTCAAGCTAAAATTTTTGATCCCTTCTTCACCACCAAACCTCCGGGAGAAGGGAGTGGATTAGGATTGGATATTGTCAAAAAAATCATTGCTAAACATTCTGGTCAAATTGCCGTCGAAAGCGAACCAGGAAAGACCACATTTATGATTTTACTCCCCATGAAACTTGAGGAAAATGCCAACCATGCCTAAACCAGTAATTTTGTGCGTTGATGATGAGAAAATGGTCTTGCAAAGTCTCAAAACCCAACTCAAAGAGGCTTTTGGCGATGCCTATCTCTATGAAGTTGCTGAAGACGGCGATGATGCCTTAGAGTTAATTGACGAACTGAATGAAGAATCCACCAGTATTATTCTAATTGTTTCTGATTGGTTAATGCCGGGGATGAAAGGAGATGAGTTACTGATTCGCGTTCATCAAAAATTTCCCAAAGTGATTAAAATTCTCCTCAGCGGACAAGCTGACGAAGATGCCATCGAACGAGCTAAAGATCAGGCAGATCTCCATTGTTGTTTATCGAAACCTTGGTCAGAAAACGAATTAGTAGAAACCATTAAATCTGGTTTAGCAAAGCTATGACTAAACAGGTAATTATTTGTGTCGATGACGAGACTACTGTCCTCAGAAGCCTCAAGGCAGAATTGAAAGAGGCAATCGGCAATGATTATCTGATCGAAATTGCTGAATCGGGAGCAGATGCTTTAGAATTACTGGCGGAATTATTAGAAGATAACTATGAAATTCCCTTGATCATTTCTGACTATATTATGCCGGATATGAAGGGGGATGAATTATTAAGATGCGTGCATAAAATTTCCCCAAAAACCTTGAAAGTTATGCTGACAGGGCAAGCCACTATTGAAGGGGTAGGCAATGCAATTAAATATGCCAAATTATATCGCTACATCTCTAAACCTTGGCAATCGGAAGATTTGAGATTGACGATTACCGAAGCCATCTACAGTTATGCTCAGGATAAAAAGCTAGTCGAACAAAATGCCCAACTGCAAAAAATGAATGAGGAACTAGCACAATTAAATGCTGAACTTTCCCGACTCAATCAATCTTTTTCCCGGTTTGTACCTCGACAATTTCTGCAATTTCTAGATAAAGCCAGTATTATTGACATTCGCTTAGGAGATCAAGTCCAAAAAGAGATGTCGGTATTGTTCGCCGATATTCGCTCTTTTACCAGCCTTTCCGAAAGCATGACTCCTTTAGATAATTTTAAATTTATTAATGCTTATTTGAGCCGGATGGAACCAGCAATTATCGAAAATCATGGGTTTATTGATAAATATATTGGCGATGCGATTATGGCCCTATTTAGCGGTTATGCCGATAATGCCGTCAAAGCCGGAATTGCCATGCTAAATATTATTGCTGAATACAATCAATATCGTACTCAAGCGGGTTATACCCCAATTCATATCGGCATTGGCATCAATACTGGTTCCTTGATGTTGGGCATAGTCGGGGGCGAAAATCGGATGGATGGCACAGTAATTAGCGATGCCGTAAATTTAGCCGCACGGATTGAGGAATTAACTAAAGAATATGGGGCATCGTTGTTAATTTCTCATCAAACCTTTTTGCAATTACAAGAGCCAGATGCCCATGCCATTCGTCCGATTGCCAGGGTAAAAGTGAAGGGAAAATCCGAAAAAGTTAGCGTTTATGAAGTGTTTGATGCCGATGCTCCCGAAGTTTATGCTGGCAAATTAGCCACTCTGCCCACTTTTACGGAAGCACTATCATTGTACAATCAAGGTAAGTTGGGCGAAGCTAGAAATTTATTTGCAGATTGTCTGCGCCAAAATCCATTAGATCGCGTGGCTAAAATTTATCTAGAGCGAGTGCCAATTGATTGACAATTGTGTGAGTATGGTTATTTGGTCAGGGGACAAACGCAGGTTTCTTGATTTAGCCACTGAGAGCCAACTTGATGCAATGCTGCCATCACGGGCTGAATCTGTCTGCCCTTGGTAGTGAGGGAATATTCCACATGGGGGGGGACTTCCGCATAGACTCGGCGCTCTACCAAACCGTGGCGTTCCAATTCCCGCAGGCGTTGGGTTAAAATTTTGGTACTGATGCCGGGAAGGGCTTCCAGGAGTTCATGGGTACGGCGATCGCCTGTAAACAATTCCCGCAATAATAGAATTGCCCACTTATTACCAATTAAATCGACCACAAACTGAATCGGGCATTGAATATCTCGGCAGGGTTCGGTTTCGCGCATGAATATTACTCTAGTTGAACTTTTTCTTGCCAATTGTAACAATTTAACAAAGTTTATCTTTTTTTCCGAAATCCCCGAATCGGTTTGGGCATCGCAATTTTTTCCTTTTGGTAACTATAGCGTACTAGCGGTAACTATCTTGTAGCCTACCAGGGTATCGACTAGCCTGAATTCACTGAGGTACTGGAGGCTGTTTTAATCAACCTGCACATCTGGGCTACAAACCATATCAACATCTTGTTTTGGTTGGGGAATTAGCCAATCTGTTTGGTGCAAAGCTTTCAGCCATTTTTCTAAATCATGGTGCATCATTCAGGCTAGTCCTGACTTGGTAGAGCCGCCAATTGATCGCAAATCAACTATGGGAATCGATCCTGTCAAGGCATTAGCAACTGTATGTTCGATGATTTTTTTTGGGAAGTGTAAATATGCCTAAAAATATTGAGCATCCTTGGAGAAATGGTGGTGACGACAGCAAAAAACCTGTAG
>CAKZHE010000102.1 GCA_936920195.1 uncultured cyanobacterium
AGTTCGTAGTTGGGCTTCAGCCCTCTCCGGATTAGGGCTGAAGCCCAACTACGAACTTAGTTAACTGAACTGTATTGTATTATAAGTAACTAAAAGGATATGAATGACTGAGTGGATACTCTCCACTGGCTAGACCAGATTCAACCCTTAGACCGCGCCCTAGTGGGAGAAAAAGCTTTTTCTTTGGGCTGTTTAGGGCAGCGGGGCTACCCCATACTACCAGGATTTGTAGTCCCAGCGATCGCTCGGACTCAGTTTATGGAAAGTATCCAATGGTCTGCCCCTCTGCTGGCAGACTTGCCCCATTCTTCCCTACACCTGGATGTTTTTAACCCCCGCCAGCTACAACAAGTTGCCCTCAATATTCGTCAAGAGATTGCGGCAGCAACCTTTCCGGAATCTTGGATGGCAATGCTGGCAGCAGTGGAACGCTGGGAGATGCCAGCGGTAATTTTACGACCTTCTTTTGCCTTGCCCATCCCACCTTTATCTGGCAGAGCGCATCCCAATTTACAAGGATTGTTGGCAGCGCGAGTTTGTCCGAAACAGCCAGAAGCCTTGGCTTTCACCCTGAAGGAAATTTGGGCAGATTTGTTTCGCGCTCGCAGTTTGTTCTATTGGCACTATGCCGGGATTCAAATCCCCCACCTCAAAATGGCCGTTTTGGTGCAACCATTAGGAGAGGCGATCGCCTCTGGTACGCTCCAACCTTGGATGGTGGGAAATTCCCCCTACTGGGAAATTCAGGCTACTTGGGGACTAGGAAATTCTCTGGTGAAGGGAGAAGTAATTCCTGATTTCTATCAAGTACAGGCAGAAACTGGGGCGGTGGTGCAGCAACTAGGTAGCAAAACTCGTGCCTACCGTTTAGCACTCAACCAAAAGACGGTAAGCAATTCTTATTTGTCAGTTGAGCTAGTTAGCGAAGAAGAACAACAACAATATGCCCTAACGGGAAAGGATTTACAGGCGCTAATTGCCATTGCCCAACAGTTGCGGCGGGAAATTGGGCAAACTTTTCGACTAGAGTGGACGCTCTGCCCAAATAGTACCACAGGGGAACCAGAATTACAGATAGTCCAGATTAACGAACAAATTGTCCATACCAAGCCCTCGCGGTGGGTTCTTTCTCACCCTGCGCCCAAAACTCCCCTGGTCAAGGGATTGGGAGCAGCCGCAGGGCGAGCGGTGGGGGTAGTGCGGGTAGTGGCTCCCCACCAGCCGCCAAAATCCCTTGCTCCAGGTCAAATTATCGTTGTGCAAAGTATTACTCCTGATTGGTTGCCACTGCTGAAAAAAGCGGTGGGAGTAGTGGCAGAACAGGGAGGGTTAACTTGTCATGCGGCGATTTTGGCTAGGGAGTTGGGGATTCCCGCCGTGGTAGGAGCGACAGGGGCAACTCAGTTATTAGTTAGTGGCAAGACTTTTTTAATTGATGGCGATCGCGGGGAGGTTTATGCTCTAGAATCCCAGGTAACGGCAACACCAGAAGTTACGCCTGTAGCTGAAACTCCTCCCTTTTCTGCCAAAATCACTACTAAGTTAATGGCTAATTTAAGCCAAATAAGTAGTTTAGCAAAGGCGGCGAATTTGCCTTTGGATGGGGTGGGTTTATTGCGTTCGGAATTGATGTTATTAGAAGCGCTCAGGGGACAACATCCCCAAGAGTGGATTAATGCGGGGCGGCAGTTAGAGTTAGGGGCAATTATGGCTGAGTTAGTCGGTCAATTTGCCGAAGCTTTTGCGCCTCGTCCAGTATTCTATCGTTCTTTGGATTGGCGATCGCACGAATTTCCCTCTTTTACAGGAAATTTGTCGCGCCCTGCCGAAACTAATCCTATGCTAGGTTGGCGAGGCACATTTAGCTATCAACAAGATTCATCCCTGTTTGATTTGGAATTAACGGCTTTGGCGCAAGTTCAGCAACTAGGATATAGCAATCTGCGTTTGCTTTTACCTTTTGTGCGGACAGTGGAAGAATTTTCATTTTGTCGTCAGCGGGTAGAATTAGCCGGATTAACCCAAGATGCTCAATTTGAATTGTGGATTATGGCAGAAGTTCCTTCCGTCATCTTTTTACTACCAGATTATGTCCAAGCGGGAGTACAAGGGATTTCCATTGGCACTAATGATTTAACCCAATTATTGTTGGGAGTTGACCGAGAACAAGCACAAATGGCAACGGTTTTCAACGAACGCCATCCGGCTGTGATTCGTGCCATCCAACAGTTAATTCAATTGGCAAAACAAGCGGGGATTCCCTGTTCGATTTGCGGTCAAGCTCCGGCACAATATCCTGAAATGGTCGAGCAATTAGTTCAGTGGGGAATTACAGCTATTTCGGTCGAATTAGATGCGGTAGAGCGAACTTATAGCGCGATCGCCCGGGCTGAAAATGGGATATAAGATCGTGTCCGATGGATTAACTATGATATCACCCCGTCAGATCGGGCTGAGAACTTACTAAATAAGATATTTTAGGAAATTTAGACATGAATATTTTAATCGATGAAGTAAAGGAAAGAATATCTTTAGCGCTAGCACTTTCTTCAACTTCCCAATATTCGCTCTTTCCTGGATCTGGCTGTTTTCCTGAATTTAGAAGGAAACGAATTTTTAAATTTATGCGATTTTCTGATTTAATGTCTTTTGAAACAACTTGAATGTGAATCCAAGGATCTGGATCTGTTACTTGATCGTGTACGTAGAAACTGTATTCTTCTAAATCAGAATCGCTTAGTTTTTCGGCTGTGACAATCAGTTCAAGATAAGCTACTAGACTGAGCAGACTATAATTATATATACCATGTGTAGTAGATTCAGCAATTATATCGCTCCGATCCAATGCTTTAGGCACAACTATCCGAGTATAACTGGGACTTTTTTCTTTTAAGGTAAACAGAAAAAATATAACAGTATGTGACTTTAATTTAAGATAGCACTTTTGTTTAATTTGAGAAGGTGATGAATTGGGTTCTGAGTTAGAAATTTGAAACTTCAAATCCTTTAATATCTCTAGTAATTTTTTATGAATAGCATAGGCTAAGGTTTTTTCTCTTATTTTTGCAATCGCATCGTCATTTAGAGCATGGAGAAGGATATTAAGATCCTCTTCATTTAATTCAAATATTTCAAATACTTGAGGATGGTGTAGAGCAATTTGATTATGTGCAATTTCACATAAAATAGAACGCAGTCCTATTAAAACTCTGTAGGTTAACCGACAGGTTAATCCATTTTCTGATAAGTCAATTAATTGGATTAACTGACTTTCTGGTAAAACATTAGACGAGTCTTTGATCGAATTTACCACTTTTTGAAGTGTCTGCGCTAATTCAAGAGTTTCGTCTTTTGATATACCGTGTATAAATTCTTTAAAATCATTAACACTAAAATATTCATGCACTGCTAGCAATGATTTTTTTAAGATACATAGTTCATCAATAGAAAACTGTATTTGAGCATCGTTTTTGGTAAGAGCAAGTACGTTCATAATGCCTCATTATCTTGTTTATGGTGAATATTCCTCTCCCCTAAGATACTCATAAGGAGTTTCATTTTTAAGTGGAAGCCCAACATTTATAAATGTTTTGTTGGGTTGAGTAACAGCGTAACCCAACCCACTTTTATTATAAGTGATTGAACGGACATGATGCTTTAAGAACGACGGACATTGAAGCAGCACCAATCTTGCCGCTTCCACAGCGCCGCGACAATCCAGCCATGTTGTTCTAAGGTATCGGCAATTGGTTTAGCTTGATCGAGCAGAATACCACTCAGAATTGCCCAAGTTGTCGGTTTAGCGATCGCTTCCCATTGAGGAATCAAATCGATAATCACTTCTGCTAGAATATTACAAACAATTCCATCAACAGGTTCTTCTAAAAGACTTTTTAACTGGTCAATGCTACCTTTTTGGACAATGAACTTTTGGGGATCGATTTTATTTAACTCCCGATTGCTCAGAGAAGCCCGAACTGACAGAGGATCTGTATCCACTCCATAGGCTTTCCGCGCTCCCAATAATAGCGCCCCAATCGACAAAATTCCCGAACCGCAACCGATATCAACGACTAGCGCCCCTCCTTCGGGATTTCCTGGGGATAGGGGCGTACCTAAGCGCATTTCCAAGGCTTCTAAACACAGTTGAGTGGTAGCATGAGTACCTGTGCCAAAAGCCATGCCGGGGTCAAGACGTAACAGCAAACGGTTAGAATGTTCTGGGATGCCAAACCAAGCTGGAGAAACCAAAAAGCGATCGCCAATTTCCTGTGGCTCCCAGTATTTTTTCCAACTGCTCGCCCAATCTTCCTCATCAATCAAGTGCCACTGCACCCCTGGAATGGGTAATTCCGAACACAGGGCATCCTGCCGCAACCACAGGGATAGGGCAGCTAAATCCAGCAACTGCGCTTCCATACTGGGCAAATAGGCTCGCATCAGTAGGGCAGAACCCTTAACTTCGCTGGAAGTGCCTCGACAGCCAAATTTTTCCAGTCGCCAGAAGACTGTATCTTCCAGGGATAGATCGCAAAAAACGTTAATCTCCCACCAAGTGTTTGTCATCTTCGGGTTGGTTAAGGGGCTATAGTTAGCTTATTATGCTAGAGCCAAACTATAAACCTGCTTTCTACTTCATTGTGAACTACCAGACGCTGACCGCCTAAGCGGTACAGCGCTGGCTTCCTGATTCAACGGGGATAGCGTCCAACAAAACCGAAGTTTTACCAGATCGACTTACATCCCCTCCACAGGCAGAAGCGCTAGTTCCTAACGCCAGAATCCGCAAGGCTTCATTTCTAATATTGATCGCTGCATTTACATCACGGTCATGGTGAGTACCGCAATGATTACAAGTCCATGCCCTGACATCCAGGCTGAGATTATC
>CAKZHE010000103.1 GCA_936920195.1 uncultured cyanobacterium
GGAATGCCCATTGAGAGGCTCTGCCTCGGATGATAACCAAGCGAGGCAGAGCCTCTCGATATCGGTTCCCAGGCAGAGCCTGGGAACAAGTAGGGGCAATCCCCCCGTGGTTGCCCCAATTGAGAACAAGTAGGGGCAATCCCCCCGTGGTTGCCCCAATTGAGAACAAGTAGGGGCAATCCCCCCGTGGTTGCCCTAATTGAGCGGGGTAGGCACGGGGGCGCTACCCCTACAGATTTGTCCCCATCACCTTAATTTTGTATGACTGTCGTCGCTCCTTTACAGCCAAAAAATACTTGGCAAAATCCCTTCAAACAACTCAGTAAACTTTCCTGGGCTTGGCGATTTACCCTAGGGTATCTCACCATTATGCTCTTTCTGCCTGTATCGGCAATGCTTGCCAAAGCGAGTACCGAAAGTCCTGCGAACATCTGGAGAATTGCTACCGATCCCGTTGCTCTGGCTACCTACGATGTCACCTTTATTAGTGCCTTAATTGCCGCCTTAATTAATGGCGTATTTGGAGTATTAGTTGCCTGGGTTTTAGTCCGCTACGATTTTCCCTTTAAACGGATCGTTGATGCCGCCATTGATTTGCCCTTCGCCTTGCCTACTTCAGTAGCAGGTTTAACCCTTGCCACCGTCTACAGCGATAATGGTTGGATAGGTTCTTTACTAGCACCTTTAGGGATTAAAGTTGCCTTCACCCGCCTCGGAGTTATGGTAGCAATGATATTTATTTCCTTACCTTTTGTGGTGCGGACATTGCAACCAGTATTGCAGGAATTATCCAAAGATGTAGAAGAAGCTGCTTGGTGCTTAGGCGCTTCTAAATGGCAAACATTTTGGCGCGTAATTATCCCGCCTTTACTCCCAGCAATTCTGACAGGCATTGCCCTAGGATTTTCCCGTGCTGTGGGCGAATATGGGTCAATTGTGATTGTGGCAGCTAACGTTCCTTTTAAGGATTTAATTACCTCGGTACTGATTATTCAACGACTAGAACAGTATGACTATTCTGGAGCTACTGTGATTGGATCGGTATTGTTGTTAATTTCCTTACTTTCGCTAGTCGCAATTAATCTTTTACAATCCTGGGGACGGCGCTATGAACTCTAGTACATATCAGTTAGAAGATCGGGGCGATCGCCCTCCTAATCCGCAACCTAAATTGCAAAAATCAGCGGCGACAGATTGGGTGAAATACCTACTAATTGGAGTAGCAGTTGTCTACTTAGGTTTAGTCCTATTCATTCCCGCTGCAAACGTTTTTTTTCAGGCTTTTAAAAATGGATTTGCACCTTTTTTCCAAAACCTTGCTGAACGGGATTTCCTGCACGCTGTTCAGCTAACAATCACGATCGCACTAATTGTTGTGCCGATCAATACCGTTTTTGGACTTTGTGCGGCTTGGGTACTGGCTCGGCATAACTTTCCGGGCAGAACTTTACTCATTAGCATTTTAGACATTCCCTTTGCTGTCTCTCCAGTAGTAGCTGGTTTAATGATTGTGCTGCTTTATGGAAGAGTCGGCTGGTTTGGTCCGTTGTTGGCATCTGCCAATATTAAGATTGTTTTTGCCATGCCTGCTATGGTACTAGCTAGCGCTTTTATTACCCTACCATTTGTAGCTCGCGAAGTTATTCCAGTGCTAGAAGAAGCAGGTTTCGATCAAGAAGAAGCTGCCAAAACTTTAGGTGCTAGTGATTGGCAAATTTTCTGGCGTGTCACTATCCCCAATATTCGTTGGGGATTGCTTTATGGGGTGTTGTTGACCAATGCTAGAGTTATGGGCGAATTTGGGGCGGTAGCGGTTGTCTCCGGCAACTTGGCTGGGGAAACTCAAACGCTGCCGCTGTTTGTAGAAGAAGCCTATAAGCAATATCAAACTCAGGCATCTTTTTCGGCAGCAGTGTTGCTAATTAGTTTGGCTTTAGTAACGCTAGTCTTGAAAGAAATTGTGGAACAAAAGACCAAAATTAAGGAAGTTGAATAGGTCAGAGGAAGTAGCGATGTTGCTGGCAACATCTCTACCAGAACTTACGCAACACCTCTATCAGTAGGGTGTGTTAGCGCAGCGTAACGCACCATCAACGCTATATCTAGAGTGAGTGCGTAAGTCCTGACGCATTTTAACGATATTCTGTCATAGTGCTTTAATCTATCTAGTTGAAACTGATTTGGAAATTTGGTGGCGTTCTGAACTAGAATAAGATGGCGGGTAAGTAGAGTTGGGAATTTTTTAAACTCTACGTCATGTTGTTTTCAATTGCCCACCGCGCTAGTTCGGTGCGGTTATTTAGACCAGTTTTACCTAGCATATTGGAGACGTGACTCTCGATTGTCCGCTGACTGACATTTAAATGATTGGCAATATCTTTATTAGCCAAACCTTTGGCGACAAACTGAACTACTTTTAATTCTGTGGGAGTTAGTTCGACATCAAAGGGGACTTGAATTTTGGAACTGCTATCTCCACTGCTACCAGGACGATGAATCAGGCGAATAGCTTGTTTGAGGGAAGATTCTACTTGGGCAACTAATTCTTCTGGCTCAAAAGGTTTGACCATATAGACATCTGCACCAGTATTTAGTCCTTTTACTCGGTCTTGGCTTTGTCCTTTGGCAGATAGGAATAGGACTGGAATCCAATTGGTACGAGGATTTTCTCGAACGTGCTGTACCAGCGCATAGCCATCCATTTCTGGCATCATGACATCGCAGATAATCATATCAATGTGAGGAGTTTCCAAATCTAAGATTTGGATGGCTTCTCGACCATTTTCGGCGGTAATAACTTCATAGCCTCGAAACTCTAGATAATCTTTAACTAGCAATATTAGGTTGGGATCGTCGTCGATTAGGAGCAACCGCTTGTTATCTTTTCCACTGTTGTCTTTCATAATGCGCTGGATTAATTGGATTTGTGAGTTATTTGTTCAGTAAAGCTTATATTCTTGCCGACACCCTAATCAATACTATGTTAGTTTATTCTGTTAGGGGATGAATTAAAAAGGCATATTCTTGGACAACTCGATTGCCGAGGAGATGTTCTTGAATAATTTTCTCGATGACTTCGGGGCTAGCATTGCGATACCAAACTCCATCTGGATAAACAACTAAGATAGGACCAGAAGTGCAAACTCGCAAGCAGTTGACTTTGGTTCGGAAGATGCAATGGGGTCGTTCTGCTGTCGGCTGGTCTAATTTTAGCTCTTTGAGACGCTTTTTGAGATAATTCCAGGCGGCGAGGCCAGTTTCGCGATCGCAGCAAATGGGTTTAGTTTGATCGGCACAGAGCAAGAGGTGGCGCTGAATCTGTTTTAAACCGAGGTTGGCGATGCAAGCGGCTAGGGCATCGTCGGTAGCCGGCTGACAGGTTTCGGGAATTTCGACTGGGCGATCGCTCATCACTCTCTCTCCAAGTATCTCACTTTTTGAAGCAATTTAAGTATTTTAGTTATTCATATTTTTGGCAATTGATTGCAGGGGCAAAGTTGGGGGATAGGTTCCCTCAAGTTTAATCCGCTTGATATCTGCTTCGGAAAAGGGTAATTTTAACTTGGCGGCTACGGTTCGCACGATGTCGCCTCGGTCAATGATTCCGGCGACGGCTCCGGCGGGAGAGAGGACGGTGATATACTTCAATTGATGGGTTTCTAGGGCATTAATTGCTTCTAGGAGAGGGGCTTTTTCTAATAAACTGACGATTTCGGAAAGCGATCGCGCAATGTTTTGCAAGGTTTCAGTTTCCCAGCGACTGCGTTCGATGTGGTGTAAATCTTCCATCACTATCATGCCTCGATAGCGTCCATCAGAAGCGGCATAAAAAGGTACAGGTTGATAGTTTTGATCGGCGCTTAAGCTGTTTGCCAAGATGTATTCGTCCGTAAAGTGGCGCAGGGTAAGTTTGGCATCGACTACCCGAAATTGGTTAGTCATGGCATCGGTGGCAACTAATTGGGTAATGGCTTCTTGAATGTTGGTCATTTGATCGTAAGCGATCGCATTGTTCAAAATAAAGATTCCAATTGCCCCCAACCACAAACCATTAAAAAATCCTTGATTGAGCAATACTACTGCCATCCCCGCAATAATCCCCAACCAACCAACAACTATGCCGCTTCTAGCTGCCCAATGCACGCCTTGAAAGCGACTGCCTGTTAATTGCCAAACTAAGGCTTTTAAAATTTGTCCTCCATCCAAGGGCAAACCAGGGATTAAGTTAAAGATTGCCAGAATTAAGTTAATCGCAGCTAAGTCAGAAATTAATACTTGAAAAATGCCAGATCGGGGCAAAGTTTGATGAACCAAAGTTAGGAGTAAAAATAGCCCAAAACTGACGGCAGGGCCTGCGATCGCGACTTGAAAAGCTCCCCCAGGAGTTTTTGATTCCCGCTCAATGGAGGCGACACCACCAAATAAAAATAACGTAATGGAATTGACTTTAATGCCTTGGGAGAGGGCAACTAAACTATGACCTAATTCGTGCAGCAATACTGAACCAAATAGTAACAAAGCCATCACAAATCCCGCCGCTAGAGCAATGGGCAATCCCCCGGTGGCTTTAAAACTATTGGCATTGAGCAGAGGAACTAAAATCAATGCCCAAAACCAAGAGGAATCGATCCAAAAGGGAATCCCAAATAGAGAACCAATCCGCCAGCCTGTCTGCATGAGATAATTTTCCTTAATTTGATTGCTCGCTACTACTAGCATAAACGCTAGCGCTCTAATTGCGCTTAAACGCTCAATCCGATAGGGGAGAGGGAACAGGGAACAGGGAACAGGGAACAGGGAACAGGGAACAGGGAACAGGGAAGAGGGAAGAGGGAAGAGGGAAGAGGGAAAGGCAGAACCCCATCAGAGATCAGACATGACTGGAGAGAGGTAGGT
>CAKZHE010000104.1 GCA_936920195.1 uncultured cyanobacterium
GAGGCTCTGCCTCGGATGACAAAGCGAGGCAGAGCCTCGCGATTCGGTTCCCAGGCAGAGCCTAGGAACCAGTTCAACCAGTTCAAGGGGAGTTAGAATATCGAACAAGTTTATTGCATGAATAAAATTGCTCAAAAACTCGCAAAGTCAACAGCCTAGCTTCAGCCCCAATCCGGAAGGGCTAAAGCCCAACTACGAACTTAGTTTGATTTTTTACTTTGATTATGACTACCTACTTAAATGGCAACAATTTGACCGACGCAAACCGCAATCTATTAATTTTGACCGTATATCTGATCGTCGTTGTTTACACTTTATTTCAAATGGTTCTTTCCCTAGCTGAAGAAGTATCTATCAAGTTAGACCAAGAATCATTGAATAGTCAATTGGTTGTGCAAAATCTCCAAGATATCATTGGCATTCAGTTTAGGTTTGAACGAAGTTTTCCCCTAGTCCAACTGCGGGAATTAGCGATTAATATTGAAAACAAATCTCCCAACCGTTTAGTTGCCGTAGAATGGGATGCTTGCTCCTTAACTGATTTTAGCGGGCGATCGCGCCGAGTTGTCCGTTTACCTCCTGGGATGATGCTAGATCTTTCCCAAAAACAAGTTCCCAGTCCAATTAATCCCAATCAAACTCTCAAAGAACGGATTACTGCCGAAGATATTCTGCAACGCGATGCCAATGGTGGAGCCTTAAAAATTGCTGGAGTGCTGCTAGATATTCCCAAATTAAAACAAGGCATCCCAACCGAGCGCAAGCGTTACAATGAGTTTGCGACTGGAAAAGCAGATTTTGACTTTACGTTACAATTACGGTTGCGGTTGTTAGAAACTAATCATAGCACCCACGAACCAGTTTTTTGTACCTTGGCTTGCCATTTCACCATCAAGAAACTAACCTGGATAGAAGCATTGCGCGCCAAACCTAAAATTGTCACTCGTTAAAATAAGGGATTAGTTCTCAATTTACTGTTATCCTGGCAAATGCGATCGCTGTTGCTAAGTAGGCAGTCAAAAATCAAAGACTATACGCAAAAGTTCGTAGTTGGGCTTCAGCCCTCCGGATTAGGGCTAAAGCCCAACTACAAACTTTTTTTTAAGTCGATTTTAAAAGGTTTAGAAACTCTATCAGGACTTACGCAATACCTCTATTCGTAGGGTGTGTTAGCGCAGCGTAACGCACCATAAACGCTATATGCGGAGCAACTGCGTAAGTCCTGTCTATAACCAGAATATTATACCCTACTTCTTCCAAGGTGGTTTTGTTCCCATCTCCGTCATGGCAGAGAAAATCAGATAAAGGATTAACAACCCCACTCCTAACCCAAAAGCCACTAAATCGCTGTCCATCTTTGCTCTTTGCCCATACTCCGCTAATATTATCACCTGTAGGTTCAATTGAGAGACAAAAAACTATGAGAAAATTTTACTTTTTACTTCCCGGCACAGATGGTGAATTTGCTTGTGGTGGTCTTTGGGCAGAATTAAAAGCCCTCAGTCTCGCACAACAGGTTTGTCAAGCCGAAATTGTCACTTACCGCCAAAGAGAAAAAGACCACCTTTTTTTAGACGACTTGCTGCCACAGCGAAACTTAGAAGATGTTATCTTCGTCATTAGTTGGGGATTCGATGTTCCGAAACTGGCAGCTAAACTGAAATCTCAGAATGTGGTTTATCATGCCCATAGTTCCGGCTATGGATTTAAACTGCCTGCGAGAGTTCCCATTGTCACGGTTAGCCGCAATACAATGGGATATTGGGGACAATTAGCACCCAATTCACTGATTTACTATCTACCGAACCAAATTTCTGATGAATTTGCCAATCTTCACTTGCATCGCGATATAGATGTTTTAGTTCAAGCTCGCAAATCTTCCGAATACTTATTGCAAGAATTAGTCCCCGCTTTGCAAGAACGCTGTCAAGTTTCTCTGATTGATTCATATATCGAAGATTTGCCGGGATTATTTAATCGAGCTAAAGTCTATCTCTATGATTCAGCGGAATATTGGGCGCAGCAGGGAGTGAGTGAAGGTTTTGGTTTGCAACCAATGGAAGCTTTGGCTTGTGGTTGTCAAGTTTTTTCTAGTGTGAATGGAGGACTATCTGATTATTTAGATCCGGGGTTTAATTGCTATAAGATTGCGGGATATTCCAGGAATTACGATTTGGAGCGAATTCTCAAAGCGGTAAATCATGCCGATAGATTTAGTTTGGCAGATGATGTTTTAGCTGAATATCGCGGCGAGAATATCATTGAACGATTGAAAGTGATTTTGGCAGAGATTAATGATTTTTTTGATTGCCAGTCAAAATTTCAATCTCCTATCCGGGATTTAACCCCGATGCGAATTGCTGAGTTGTTTTTAAAAACTAAATTTGCCAAATTTAAAAAAAGATACTGGCGCTAAAGAGGTATAATATGCTGAGAAAAACTTGGTTTCTGGGCAGTGCGATCGCTTTCTCCTTACTACTTCCCAATTTATCTCTGGCTGAGAATCCATCTATCCCCGCACCTTCTGACACACCTCTAGAAATAGAACTACTAGCCCAAAATTTCCCCCTACTGGCAGAGCGAAAAGTTTTAACATCTACTACGATTGCCGCCAAAGGATTAACTATTCCTAGTTTGTGGTGGACTGATGAACAATTTGGGGGGAAACTGTTACAGGATTGGCTGGCTTATCAAAGTGAAGGGCGAGTAGATTTAGTCGTAAATCGCCAACTTTGGACGCTACTGGATTATATTGGACGCTATCGGTTTACCAATAATTTTGGCACAGTGGCGCGGGAATATGGTTACAATAGCAGAATTTTTAATCAGCAGGGAATACTTTTAGCTAGTTACACTTGCAATTTTAAAGTTGCTCAATGTAAGATTGTGATTGAATCGGCTGCTCAAAACACTTTGAGAAGTCGTTAATAATAATGGGGCGATCGCTAGGCTGTTCGCTTTTATTCCCCATTGCCCACCACCTCCACTTTATCCCCATCTTTCAGATAACTAGCACCTTTGATAGCCACGCGATCGCCTACTTTTAATCCGCTAATAATTTCCACTGTAGCTGTTGCTAAACTCCCCTTTTCTCCCAGAGTTGTTGTCCCTACTTCCACTGGTTGTGCCTTGACTGTATCATCCTCTGTCAGCAAGTAAACAATTTTTTTGCCGTCGGCTTGGGGCAGCACCGCACTAGCAGGAACTGTCAACCCCAGTACAGCGCGGGAAACAATCGCGGCGCGCAGAAACATTCCTGGTCTTAAGGAAGAAGCCGAATATAAGTCAATTTTGACGGTGGCTTGTCGAGTTTGGGCATCCACCAAAGGGGCAATTTCCCGGACTTTCCCTTGCAAGCGCAATTTGGGGTCGGCATCGGAGGTAATGCGAACTGATGCGTCAATTTTGACTTCGCTCAATTGGGTTTCGGGAACTTTAACTTGCAGTTCCAAAGAACCATTGCGAATCATACTGAAAAGTTTCTGGCTGTTGGAAGTGACATCGCCAATGTGCGCCATCTTTTCCGCCACTATGCCCCCCGCAGGCGCTCTGACTAAAGTTTGTTCAATTTGGGTTTGTAGTTGCCGCACCCGCGCCGCACTGTTGCGAACATCGGCTTCGGCACTGCTGATATTCGCCGCTGCCAGGGCTACGGATTCGCTGGCAGTGGCGGCAGAAGTCCGGCGGGTATCCAGTTCTTGCTTGCTGATTGCCCCTTGATTAGCTAAAGATTGATAGCGGTCGAGAGTGCGCTGGACATCAACGGAACTGGTGCGAGCTTGGTTCAAGGCCGCTTGACGCTGACGGACATTGGCTTGGGAGGCTTCTAACTGGGCGAGAGCTTGGCTAAGTTGGGTTTGCAAGATGGAATCATCCAGCAGAACTAAGACTTGTCCAGGTTGGACGCTTTCTCCTTCCTCGACTAAAACTTTGCGAATTTGCAAACCTGTAATTTGGGGCAGGACGGGGATTAAATCGTAGGCGGCTACCGTTCCAGTGGCTTCTAGGGTGCGGTTGACGCGGCTTTGGGTGACTGGGGCAACGGTGATGCTCGTTCCGGTGGGGGCGACGCTAGGAGATTGGGTGACAGCAGGATTGTTGGGATTAGGCATCAGGCGAGTGGCTCCAATCACGATTGCGGCTCCCATGCCTACACCTGCGAACATGGGAATTAACCAGGAAGGGCGGGGTCTATTTGGGGGACTGGTTTCTGGCAATGCTTCTGGTTGCGACTCGGTGGGGGGGTGGGGAAGATCGCCATTAGTCTCTGTTTGCTCTTTTTCTTCTTCGGAAAAAGCTTTATAAGTCACAGTATTTTCCTCGTTAGGGCGAAAATTGGATAAGTATCTCAGTGAAGTTGAAGGTAGGGCGAAGATTGAGCGCAATCTTTTCTGGATAATGGCTCCAGAATTTTGATAGTCGTAGAAACTTAAGGATTATATGTAATTCGCGCATAAATACTTAATTTCAAGTATCAATAAATGAGTCAAAAAGATTCGATCCCTGAACATACAATTGACTAGGAGGCTGCGGAGTCGCTGTAATTGTAAATACTACCTGAGTTTTCGGAAGGCGATCGCACTATCGCGAGCTTCTTTCAGAGCGGCTACGCCAACGCCAAGTTTCCCTGTCAATTAAGCTCCGCTTCTAGGACAAAAACCAAGGTTTTTCGGTATGATCCACATAATATTAACCAATTATATCAAGTTGATATAGATGCTGGAACTAGCTACTTTAGGATTATTGTTACGAGAACCGCTGCACGGCTATCGTTTGAAGCAGCAGCTAGAGTTACTGATGAGTAGCTGTATCAGTGTGAATTACGGGGCAATTTACCCCTTGCTGAAGCGCTTAGAAGAGCGGGAAGAAATTGCGACGGTGGTGGAATCGGAGTTGGGTCAGTCCCCTTCCAACCGCAAAATTTATAGTATCACTGATTTAGGGCGCGATCGCTGGCGGCAAGAAATGTTAGATCATCCCCAAGAAAGTTGGGTGAACACTCGTTCTCGGTTTTTAATTAAGTTTTTATTTTTCAGCTATTTGGAATCTTCCCAAAGAATTCATCTCCTAGAATATCGCTTAATGGTTTGTAAGGTGCGTTTGGCAAGCATTAAGGCACAAGAAAAGTCAGAAGACTGCTATCAAATTGCCACTTTACAGTATTGTACTGCCACTCTAGAACGGGAGATTGCATGGATAATGGAACAACTGGAGCAGGAGTTGAAAAAAGGGAACAGGGAATAGGGAATAGGGAATAGGGAATAAAGGGAATAGGGAATAAAGGGAATAGGGAATAGAGGGAATAGGGATAGCGTGATAGACTTAAGATTATCAGGACTTACGCAACACCTCTATTCGTAGGGTGTGTTAGCGCAGCGTAACGCACCATCAACTCTATATGCGGAGCAACTGCGTAAGTCCTGATTATATTTGGTCAAGTTTTATTGATGCCGGGAGGCAAGGTTATTATGTCTCTTGTCAAAGATTTAGAGTACGCCGAGCAATTGCCGGAAGTGATTGTATTTCCACCTACTGATATATGGAGTGATGAACCGCCTTTGGAAAGTGATGTACATCGACTGCAAATGCAGTTACTAATTGATTGTCTGACTTGGTTATGGCAAACTCGCAATGATTTCTATGTCACTGGCAATTTGACAATTTATTATAGTCCCAACCAAATTAAGTCGCAGGATTTTCGCGGTCCTGATTTTTTCGTGGTTTTGGGAACTGAACGCAAACATCGGAAAAGTTGGGTGGTTTGGGGCGAAAATGGTCAATATCCTAATGTGATTGTCGAAGTTATTTCCCAGAGTACGGCACAAGTTGACAAGGTTTTGAAGAAACAAATCTATCAGGATGTGTTTCGGACACCGGAGTATTTCTGTTTTGATCCCGATAAGTTAGAGTTGACTGGTTTCCTCTTAGTTGGTGGGCAATATCAACCACTGGAAACTAATGATAGAGGTTGGCTATGGAGTCAGCAATTAGAGTTATTTTTGGGAGTTCAAAATGGTCAATTGCGCTTTTTTATGAGAGAAGGGCAATTAGTTCCAACACCGATGGAAGTTGCCGAAATTGCCCAACAACAGGCTAAAATTGCCCAGCAACAGGCCGAAATTGCCCAACAACGTGCGGAAGCTTTGGCAGCACAGTTGCGGGAATTAGGGATTGAACCAAATCAGGAATAGCCAGCTTTTAAGGAGAAGTGGTTTGTAAGCGCTGCCATGCTTGAACTAGGTTCAATCTCATGGCAGCCGCTACTATTTTGAGGGTTTTTAGTTCGGGTAGATTGGGATTGAGTTTTTCGGCGACTTGGAAGGCTGATTCGGCAGCTTGGGGTTGCCAATTATAGAGGTGAATAAATCCTAAGTAAGTCCAAGAATATGGATTATTGGCATCTATTTGAGTGATTTTGCCAAAGGTGTTTAAAACAGGTTGGACTCGTCGTTGCAAAACTTGGGATATAGCTAAGGTATAGGCAACTTCTAAGTTTTGAGGTTCGGCTTGCCAGCGGTGAGTTAAAATTTGTTCAGCTTGAATCAAATAATCTTGAAGAGGGTCATATTGGTTTAACCTGCCAACTTCTTGAAACACCGGATCTAATTTACCTTGGGCAAAGGGTAGACTGAGTTGATGAAGTTGGGCGATCGCATCTAATTCTGGTGCTGGTAAAATGGTAGCCTGGGGGTCAATTTTGATCTGAATTGATCCTACATCTAAAGGGTAGCTAGCACCAGTCCGACGATCCAAATAAGTCGCTTGTAAAGTATAGTTACCCGCCGGGATATTGGCAGGTGGTAGCATAGCAGCATTTTCGGTCACTCGGAAACTTTGATTAGTTGCGGGGGATGACAATCCAGAATATAATTGTCCTAATCCAATTGCTCGATCGTGGAACCAATTGGCGGTTTCTCCTTGCCAAGTTAGTAAGACTAAGCCATTTTGCAGTTCTTTCCAATTACCGGAAAATTGATAGGTGACTGGTACGGGTTTTCCCGGTGGCACGGAAGCGGGTAAATTAACTACTGCCAATTTAACTTGTGCTAAAGTCTGATTAATTTCCTCTACTGCCAAGGTCGATTGACGACGACGATATAAACTTAGTTGAGAATTATCCGGTAAAGACCAAGTTTTGGCAAGTTGTAATTCGGGACTTTGTTCGACAAAACTTTGCAGCGCTGTTCGAGCTTTATCGTTACCTGTAGAAGGACCTTGGTCGCCTGTTTTAGTAATATACCAAATAAGCGATCGCCCATCTTGGGTCACTTGAGCTTCTGTTGCCGCTAATTGTCGTCCATAACTGCGGAAATCGGCTAAATTACCATAGAAGTCAATGCTGAAAGGATTGATTTGGACTGTATTGGGAATTACGCCGATATTGGTTCGCAAATAAGGATTAGTCTGGGTAACTTCGGCAATTACTTCTGGCAAAGGCCAAGGCGAGCCTAAATATGGTAAATGTCTATTAGCTAGTTTTTCTCCTCCGGGTAAAGGGAAAAGTTGCCAAATTAGTAATATTCCTGCCAAGGCAGCAGCGCTCCAGCGTAGATACCGATTCCAAATACTGGAAGAAAGGTTTAATCCCCCAGCTAAAAATAAAGCAACTCCGGGGATATATGGCAGAATAAATCGGGAGTCTTTATTTGTCCCTAAAGAACATAAAAGATAAGCACCCAAACAAAAAGCTGCCAACCATTGCCAGTTTTTAAAAACCAATTTGGAAATCAGGACTTTTTCTTGACTATTTTTGCCAGTGATAACTAGCCCAAGATTTAAAATTGTACATCCCAAGGCAATTAAAAGTAAAGGCCAAGAAACCATGTCGGGCAGAATCTGGAAATAATACCACCAACCTGCTAAAGTATTAATTCCAGGATCTCCTTCCGCTGCGCCTACGGCATTAGCAGCTAAAGCTGAGGTAATAATAGTTAACCAGTTAGTGCGATACCAACCACCACACACTAGCCATGTCAAGGAGAGAGCCACTAAAAATTGCAGCAGTCTTGCCCATCTTCTCTGAACTAAGCTAGAAATTAATAGCCACAAACCCGGTACTAAAATAAATAAAAATCCTGTTGGTTTGGCGAGCATAATTAAACCTAAACCCAGTCCAAAACCCCAACTATACAGCCAACTCTTAGCGCTGGTTTCGGCATCGCGCCACCAAGTTAGCAACAGAAAAGTGAGTGCGATCGCTGCCGTTAAGCCATAATCTAATAAGTAGTCTGTGCGATTAAAAGCCAAACTCGGCATCAAAATAGACAAACCTGCCGCCCATAAACCAATTTGACGATTAAATAAATGCTTGCCTAAAGCATAAACAGCCGTTAAGATAATTGCCAGAAACCATAAATTAACCAAGGCGGCTTGGTCAAAACCCCGCCCAAATAGGTTTAAAAAAGGTACAGTTGCTAAATAAACTAAAGGTCCCCGATAACTAGAAGCTCGCTGCCAAATTTGCTGCCACCATTCTCCCGCCAAAATGTCCGGATGCTGCCAAATTTGCCAGTAACCCAGCGCTCCAGTTAAGTGTGCGCTTTGATCCCAAGCTGGGATAGAATGGTCTAAGCTGAACCAAAGGCGATCGCTAATAGCCGCCAATAGCCAAAGCACAAATAAAATCGCGCCATCTATAGTCAATAACTTACGCCAGTTCAACATTTAATGGTAATTTCAATGACAGACTTGCATATTTTAGCAGAAGAGCAGATGAGCTATCCTCGTTCTTCCACAGGACTTACGCAGACTATCTACATATAGTGTTTTGTAGGGGCAATCCCCCCGTGGTTGCCCCTATTCCTAGGATAGTTGCGTAAGTCCTGTTCCAATTTCATCATAGCTAGCCCTTCACAATTTGTAGAGGGCTTTTTTTGAAGTTTCCACTTTTTCCCGATTGTTTCACCGGAATCTCAATCATCAACTCTGTGCCTTTTCCTAAGACAGAAAAACACTTCAGGCTTCCTTTGTGCCTATCTGTAATAATTTGATAGCTAGTTGCCAAGCCTAAACCCGTACCTTTACCTACTTCTTTGGTAGTAAAGAATGGTTCAAAAATCCGAGGCTGATCTTCTGGCGCAATTCCCACCCCATTATCCGCTATCTGAATTATTGCCCGAAGTCCTAGGTGCGCGATCGCGCTATCATTATTTAGCAGCTTAGTGGTAATTGTAATTTCAGGCTGGTGGGTTGAGTTATTCGCTCGAACATCCTCTAATGCCTCAATTGCATTCAAGAGAATATTCAGCAAAGCCTGATTTAATTCACTAGGATAACATTCTATCAATGGCAAGCGATCGCCTGTTTTAACTACCACAATTTCAGATTGACCAGGACTTTGCTCCAGTCTGTGTTGTAAAATTAAGAGCATACTATCAATACATTCATGGATATCAACCTTATTTAATTCTGCTTTGTTCAATTGTGAAAAAATCTTTAAAGAATTGACAATACTACCAATCCGCTCAGTACCTACCTTCATTGATGAAAGGATCTTGGCAATATCTTCTATGATGTAATTCAAATCAATCTTTTCTATTTTTTCTTGAATTTCTTGGGCAGGCTGAGGATAGTATTGTTGATATTTTTCTAGTAAACCAAAAATTTCTTCAGTATGCTCTTCAACATGAGAAATATTGCCATAAATAAAATTATTAGGATTATTAATTTCATGGGCAATTCCGGCAACTAATTGACCAAGACTGGTCATTTTAGCAGTTTGAATTAACTGGGTTTGACTACGTTGGAGTTCTTGCAAAGTTACCGATAGCTGCTGATTTTTTTCTTGTAATTCTTCAGTTCTTGATTCTACTCTTTCCTCCAAAGTAGCATAAACGCGGGCATTCTCAATCGAAATTGCCATCTGCGAAACCAGAATTTTGATAATTTCCAATCGTTCTTGAGTAAAAACTCCTTGCGCGAGGCGGTTTTCTAAATAAAGAATGCCAATGAATTTTCCTTGATAGATAATTGGCAAGCTGACAATTGATTTAGGCTGCCGATTAATAATATACCTGTCGTTGGTAAATTTACCTTCAACCGTCGCATTATTTAACAGCAACGTCTCTTCCGTTCTCTGAACGTAATTAATCATTGGGTATGGCAAATCTAGATCTTGATGAATTGGGATAAATGGTAGATGGGTACTTTGTTTCAACTCAATGTTCCCTTCCGCAGCTAGTACCATTTGACTGCCTTCTAGTAAGAATAGTAGTACCTTCTGCGCTCCAGCACTTTCCATAATAATTTTAATTAACTTAGAAAGCAGATTTTCGAGAATTAGTTCTCCAGAAATAGCTTGGGATGCTTTGGTGACTGTGACAATATCTAGGAGGGCAGAATTATTTTCCGTGGTGGTAGTAGTATTAGCAATATTATCTGCAACTAAATTGGACTCGGTAACTTCTGGCGTTGAGACTGGCGCTAAAATTTCGGGATATCGTTTTTCTAAGTCTTTGACTTTAGCTAAAGCTCCCCAACGCTGATAAGTATTATAGGATTTAATTAGATGAGCTTCAGCATTAGTTTCTAGATGGCGCGAGAAATAAAACTCTGCTGCCAGTTCGTAAGCCAAGGCTTCATCCTGAGTAAATTCTTGTAACTTAGCTCCAGAAATTGCCCGTTCATAATACGTGATGGCTTGGGAATCTTGCCCTAAAACTCGCGCTTTTTCGGCTTCAACTAAATCGTAACCGTGCTGAAAGTTCATTGGCGCATGAGTCGCCCAATTTTTTCTGACTTTTTGGTTAGCCGCCACTTTCTTTAAAAACTCTTTTTTTTCTTTAGCCGAAGCTTGAGGATAAACAGCTAGCAAAGAGAGCGAATAATAAAAGTTATTGGCAGTAATACTAATCATACCAAAGGCACTATCGCTATATTTTTCTGCTGACTTAGATGTTTCAAGTGCATCAGCATAATTTTTCATAAAATAAGCAAAAATAGATTGAGTTAAATTAACAAAAAATCGGACGAGCCTATTTTTACTTTTCCTTGAATTTACTAAACTTTGTTTGACATCTTCAGGTAAATCTTGACCGATAAAATTCAAATATAGTTGCCTCCATAATGAGTTGACTTCAACTGATAATTCTTGCTTAGATTTTGTTAATATATGAATATATTGGCTATTTTTTTGCGCCAAGTCTTTCAAAGATATGCCGCTCAAAAACGAAATTATAACACAATTTGTAACTGCGTAATTATTGGATTCTGAGTCTCCAACTTCCAGTGAAATTTTCATGGTTTCCAAACAAGATTCTATTCCAGTTTTTAGAGGCTCCTGCCAATGTCTAACAGTTGAAATAAAGAGTATGTAAACACTAGGCTTATATTTTTTAAGGTTAAAATTATCGATTAATTTTACTGATAGATCTCCAAATTTATATCCCTGATTAATATCTCCTATGCCAGCACACAAAATCAAACCGTAAATGCTGTAGCCAATTGCTGTTTGAGGACAATTGCCATATTTAATACTGAAATTAATCATTCTCATAGCGAGAATAGGCAATATTTCAGGATTTATCATACCAGCGGCACTAAACATAGCATTTAAAAGCCTCATAGTTGCTAGCTTATAAGGATCTGTCATCATCGGTAGATCAATTAATTCTTGAATAGACTTATTCCTTAAATTTACTCTTGTTCGTAATAGTTCCATAACAAATCTTAATTTATTGATTTTTCTAGGTAATGGGAACCCCAATTCTGCCAATAATGGTATAACTGTATCGATAGTTTTTGCCATTTGGTTTTGAGCCGTATAAAATTGAATTTTTTTCTCATAAACTGGGATTTTTTCAATCAAAGTTTTGGCTTGTTCTAACACAACATCAGATAACTGATTAGCTCGCTCGAAGTTGATATTCAGATATTCGGCAGATATGGCATCTATATGAATATCTAAAGTTAACTGATATTGATTTTTCCAACCATCTTGATTTAGTAATTCCAAACTAATATTTAAACACTTGGCGGCAACATCATAAGCATTAGAGGCTATAGCTTTCTTCCCTGCTTTTAAATTGAGTTCAGCCAACTGATTTTTTTCAGCTTGGGATTGAATTAGTTCTCTACCTAAATTTAATTGATTGACGATATCAAAAATATTTTCTTCCAGTTCTGCTACTGGGGTATTATTGAGCAATAATTCCCCGATTTTTAAATGGGTGACTTTTTTTTCAGATTCTGGTATCAGTGAATAAGCTGCCTGCTGAACTCGGTCATGGAGAAATTTATATACAATAGTAGAAGAATAATTATGTTGTTCCCAATCTGCATCGCCTACCAAGGCAATTTTATAGGCTTCCGATAGGGGTAAGATTAATCCTGCTTGCAGAGATGACCATAGGATTGTAGCAGTTTCGGCGGCGGATTTGTTGAAGGCGATCGCCAACACAAATAAACTAAAGCGATTGCCAATACAAGCTGCCAATTTCAAGATTGCTTGTGTCGGTTCTGGCAGCTTCTGAATATTTCTCGCCAGCAAGTCCACAATACTGTAATCGGTAATCTCTTTAGACAGGATTTGCTGGATATCCCACTGCCAACACCGAGCCTGAAAATTGAAAGTTAATAATTCTTCTTTGTATAAAGCTTGTAGCAACTGGGTGAGGAAAAATGGATTACCTTGAGTTTTATTGTAAACCAATTCAGCAATCGGTTGGGTAATAGCTTTCTCTTGACTGCGATCTTCACCTGTACCTAGGGTATCCACCACTAAATCCGCAACGCTGGCAAAACTTAAAGGTTGTAAAACAATCCGCTCAATCTTACCCTGAGCTTGTGCAATCTTCTCGATGGTACTAATTAAAGGATGCAAAACATCCACTTCGTTATCTCGATAGGTGGCAATTAATAATAGATATTTGCTTTCCGTATCCGTCATTAACACTTGGATTAAATTTAAGGAAGTTAAATCAGACCATTGTAAATCATCAAGGAATAAAACTAGGGGATGAGCTTTCTTGGCAAAGACTTGAATAAACTGTTGAAAAAGTCGATTAAAACGGTTTTGGGATTCCGCTGCTCCAATTTCGGCTACGGCTGGTTGCTTACCCAGGATTTTTTCTAAATCGGGAATCACATCAATAATAATTTGTCCGCTTTCCCCTAATGCTGTCAGAATTTCTGCTTGCCAGTAGGCTAACCGTTCTTGACTTTCGGAAAGTAATTGCTGAATTAAATCTTCCAAGGCTTGAATTAAGGCAGCATAGGGAATGTTCCGCTTAAATTGATCGAATTTCCCGGCGATGAAATAACCTCGTTGCCGAACAATGGGTTTATGAACTTCGTTAATTAGGGAGGATTTACCAATCCCAGAGTATCCCGAAACTAAGATAATTTGACTTTCCCCTTGACTAACTCTCTCAAATGCAGTTAATAATTGGGTAACTTCATTGTCTCTGCCATAGAGTTTTTGGGGAATTGTTAATTGAGAAGAACGATCTAATTGACCGGGAAGAAAATAGGCGATCGCTCCTTTTTCTACTAATTGATTTAAACAGGTTTCTAAGTCTACTTTTAATCCATTTGCACTTTGATAGCGGTCTTCGGCATTCTTGGCGAGCAATTTCATTATGATTTCGGAAATAGTGGCGGGAATGGCGACATTTAATTGTTGAGGAGTCAGAAATTGTTTAGCAATGTGACAGTGAACTATTTCGATGGCATCTTCACCTTTGCAGGGAACTTCTCCCGTCAGCATTTCATAAAAGGTTACGCCCAAAGAATAAAAATCGGTATGATAGTCAATGGAACGATTCATCCTGCCTGTTTGTTCTGGAGACATATAAGCCAGTGTGCCTTCAAATCTCCCCGGATTGATGATTGGAGAATCTTCCTTGCTTAACCGAGAAGCAATGCTAAAGTCAGTAATTTTTACTTGGTTAGTTTGGGAATTAATAATGATATTACCTGGTTTAATATCTTTATGAATAATTTGATTTTGATGCAAAAAACTTAGCGCTTCGGCTAACTGAATAGCGATTGGCAAAAAACTCTGCAATTCTAAGGGGGATTTTAACGAACTGAGGATTTCGCGGAGAGATTTGCCTCCAAAGTCTTCTAAGATTAGCGCGAGACTATTTTGAGTGCTTTCTAGGCTGTAAACTTTAACTATGCCTTCCGCCTGTAGATGGGCAGCAATCTGATATTCATGCTTCAATCGCGCTAGCTGTTCAATAGCGGGAGATTCCGCTTTTAGGGTTTTAACAATTATGGGCTGTCGATCTCTTTCCCTAATCCCCCGATATATCAGGGTATTAATTCCTGAATTGATAACTTCACTAAGTTGATAGCCAGGAATATTTAGCATATTATTTTCAGCCAGTAGAGACTATTTTAAGTCTTATTGTAACTGATGAAAAAATTTCTGGGTCAAATTTACTTAAATATTTGATAAAATTTCAGTAGAGAAAGATTCTGACCCACTGCAATCAACTAGAGGTTGATTGTAAGCTATTATACATTTAATTTGACTCTTTTTTCTGAGAGTTTAATCAAGCAAACTTAATACTTAAAACTATTCAAAGCTCGGCTCTAATCGTGAAGGCATAGTCCCCTCCCGGCTCTAGCTGATAATCCCAGCGCTCTAAAAAGCGCCCTAGGGGTTCTTGAATCAAGGCTCGCCCAGCGGAAGGCTTAACGGATAAGTAGCCTTGCCGAAAACACCACTGGAATTCCCATTCAAATTCCCCCGCCCGAACTTCCCCAGCGATTTCTCCCTGTTGCCAGGACTGTTGGGTAATTCGCACGTAGGCAGTGGTTTCGGGCAAATGGTTCTCAGTCACAGTTCCGGATTGGTGGTTTTTAAAAACAAGATAGCAAAAAAATCGCGATCGCCTCAACTTGGGCGCGATCGCATTTTGATTTTTTCCTGTCAATCCAGTCCATAAATATAGAAAGAATGTTAAGTGAATTTTTGTTAATCGCATTCTCCACCAAAACCACCAATACCCCTGCTATTCCTCATCAAATACCGGAGGCCAAAGCTCAGAGATGGACAATTCCCAACCGGGCAGCAAATCTGGTAAGCTGAGAATGTCCCCATTGCCAAAACCTTGACTCGACCCATTGGGGCGATAGACTTCCACCCATTCGCGATCGGGATCGACTAAAATACCAATTTCTGCCCCTTGTTGTAGATACATTTGCAACTTAGCTTGGAGTTTGGGAATTCGGTCGCTTTGAGACTTAATTTCCACCACCAGATTTGGGACAACTTCGGCAAAATAGCGCACGCTGCGGGGCATTCGCTGACGGGAAACAAACGCCACATCAGGAGCCGTGAGGTCAGAATTGGGTAAAATAAACCCACCGCTAGAGTCAAATACCATCCCCAGTCGGCGCGGATTGACCCAATTGGCGAGCAAACGACCAAATTGGATGCCAATGAAACTCGAAACAATATCTGAAGGCCCCATAATAATAATTTTCCCATCATGTAGCTCTATTTGATAGGCTTTGCCGCTGGCTTCAAGTTGGGCTTGCACTTCACAGACATCAGCAATAGTCAGGGACATGATGGGATTCCTCAATTAACTCGATACTGCTTGGCGAATATTGATTGCGGGATGTTGCAAATTGACATCCTCCCCGACCTAAAGGCACGGGGATTCCTAAACCTCACGATTTAGGTTTCTGTTTCTTCCCCAAAAGGGATTTCGCACCAGCCCG
>CAKZHE010000105.1 GCA_936920195.1 uncultured cyanobacterium
CTGCCATCAAAAGCTTGCACTGAGCATAGTCGAAGTGGCAAACGGCCTGTGGGCGAGAACCCAGAATATACGCAATTATATTTATGGGATATTAAGGACGAAATTTCTTAAGAATCCCATCCCCTTTAGGGGTGGGAGTGTCAACAAATAACTAAGCGATCGCTTAGTTATTTTAAATTTAAATTTGTTTAAGTCCGGATGGCAATAATTTTTTTGGCCTCCCTTTCCCCAGACAAAAAAGCGCCATGAACTGAGGCAGAATATTTCCGGGATGTGGCTTCGCCAGCAAAAAAAAGTCGATTGGCAATTGGTTCAGCTAGGGCAGAATAATCTTTCTCGCTAGCTCCGGGGGGAATATAGGAATAGGAACCCCCGGCAAAGGTATCGGCAGCCCATTTCACAATTTTCCAAGATTCAGGCTCCGGAATATTCTCGCCATAAATTGATCGTAAGGCTGTCATGGCTTGTTGAACAATTTCTTGCTCGGAAAATTTCTCGATTTCTAAACCATATTTCCCCGCATTGAAAGCTAATAAAATTGGTTTGCCTGTGTATTTAAAAATATTGACCCATTCTGCCCATTCGCCTTTGTTCGCTGATATTCTGCCAATTAGGTCAGTATTTCGAGGCCAAAAGACTTTGGGAAAGCGCAGATAAACTTTGTTTAAAACGCCCATACCTAAGTTACTAATAGCTTTTTGCTTCCTTGGCGGTAGTGGAGGTGAAAATTCCACTGAACCTTTTTTCAGAACTCCTAAAGGTAAGGTGATAATGGCACGTTCGGCTTCAAAAATGCCTTGGTTGGTGGTAATTTTTACCCCTTGTTGATTATGGCTGACTTTTTCAACAATTTGTGATAATCTAATATCTAAATCAGCGGCGATCGCTTGAATTATTTGGTCATAACCACCGGGAAAAAGCACATCTTCTCCGCCAAATTCACCGCCATTATCGTAGTAGAATGAAGACAGATTAGCTATATCTGCCCCATATTCATGTTCAATCTCGGCATTAATCGCATGATTAAGTTCTATTAATTGTTGCTCGGAGTAATCAGCATCGGCAATAATGCGCTCGACAGCGGCTTGCAAAGAAATATCTTTTTTCTCCCCATCCATCATTGATTGACGAAGTTTATTAAGTTGTTTAATGGTTTTAAAATACCGATTTTGAATTAGCTCTTTTTCTTTATTAGTTAATAATTTTCCTTGAGAATTATAGAGGGAAATAGAATCATAATCCGTCGGCAAAGTTGAAATTTTCAACTTCTGAGCGAGATCGTAAATGGGATTGTCTTTAATGCCATGAATCCACGATGCGCCCATATCTATTGGGGCATCTTGCCAAGTTTTATCTGTCCACACTCTGCCACCAATCCGGTTGCGCCCTTCCAGGACAATCACTGAATATTTTTGCTGTTGTAATTTTCGGGCGGCACTCAATCCCGCCACCCCAGCCCCAACTACAATCACCTGAGTTTGACTACTTTTGGTTGCTTGAGCCTTGGCAGTGTTGTCAGGCTGATTGCTGTTTTTGCAACCTTTAATTAAAGTATAGGCAGAGGCGAGGAGAGCGATCTTTAAGAAATTAGCCCGACTGATTTTAGTCATAACCGATTTTGAGGACTTGATTGGGTGGGTGAGATTTCTGTTAATTCTTCTTGCAAGAGTTTTTGATAAATTCCTGGCAATTTGCTGCTCATGGAGTTGGTTTCAATGCCATAACCTAAACTTGTCCAAGTTCCCGATAATAATTGTAAGACTTCGGTCAATTTTCCGGCACGTAAAAGAGCGGAAATATCAGTTCTCCAGGCTTGGCGATCGCTTAACCAAGCATAAGTAACCGCATCTTGATATTCTGGCGCAAAACTGTAATTTTTCCAAACGAAAAAAGTTGATGGGCGGGGGTGATAGCGTTGGGCTTTTTCATCCCAAGTCGTATTAATAAATTGATATCTTCCCGCCGCCGTGGTACAATTGCCCTGATTAGGACTATTCACAATTGGCACGCACAGATTAGGATGGCGGCTCAGGTCAGAAACGCGCCGACCACCATAGATAATAGTATAAGGTTGGGGGTGATTGGCTTCGCTGGCGGAAATAGTTCGCATCAATGCCCGAATATAGGGATCTCCACCTTTCATTACCAGGGGTTGAGTGCCGTTAAGGGAGGAGATGGGGGCAGAAAAAGGCGATCGCACGGTTGGGGGGAAATATACTAATAGCAATAACAATCCCCCGATGCTAGCCATAACAGCCATTAGCCTCAAAGTTAAAACTGTGCTGGGTATTAATTGTGGTTTTGGTTGAGACAAATTCTTCACCGCCTACATATTAATCTTCTAACCGGGGGAAATAAATGCGATCGCTGCTTCCCATAGTTCACATAATACTTTTTCCCAATGCTTTCCGTTTTAGCACTACCACGCGAGGTCTAGCATTATTACCCAGTTTAAAGCCCAAACCTTCTCGAAAAATTTCTGGTATATAAAAACGGGCAAGATCTTCTTGTTCTTTGTCTTCATAAATCACCCCCATTGCTTCTAGCATTCTCACAGTTTCCTGGTTCATATTTAATTGTTCTACCGCAAAGGGAATCCGCTTTTCAATATTCTGTATTTCCCTCACCCACTTGTCAAATTCTGGAAATTCTTCTTTAGCTTCTTCAACTTTTTTCTCGCTACATGGCTTTAATGCTCGGCGTATGGCTTCAGGCACTAAAAGACGGCTAGCAGCCCATTTACTTTCAAATTGCAATTTTTTCGCCCCTTCAAACGTGATATCAGCCGCATAATACAAAAATCTCACAATATCTCGCGCTTGCAATCTGCCATTAAAATCTGTTAGAGCCGCAAATACCCAAGAATGTGAATATGCTTCCTTGGCTTTATCTGAGCCTAGTTTTTGCCCCCATAAACGATATAAATATTTGATTAAATCTTCACGTTTTAAGGGTTCAATATTGACTGTTTCGGCATCAATTACTTTAGCTTGACTGCAAATCCAAAAAACTAAATGTAAAAAAGAATCTATATCCCATGTCAAATCGTAAGCCTCATAAAGTTTTTCAAATTGTTTTAGGTTTTGGGTAATTGTATATCGCAGAAAATCTCGCCGCAGAAAAATTATTGCCCCTAAATTAGATTGCCTAATCTCTGACAATTTATTGGGTAAGTCTTCTATCAAAGCTTTTAAAGCAATTTTTTGGTTATCATTAGATGCTATATCCGGAAAAATATCCTCTAAGCCATCGAATAAAAATATTATTCGCAATTCTCGATCTTTCAAATAACGGTTGATATCCGCCAAATTAATTACATAATTTTCTCTAGGCTTAATGCCGATAGATTTAGCAATTTGCTCAACCCAAAAATCTGTCCACTTAGGTTCTGCCCATTCACAAGTTGAAATGGCCTCTTTAATTCTATCTACATACTCAGAATGGACAAACTCAGAACCAGCATCTCCCAAAAATCGCATTACTTCACTTCTAGCATCTTGAATAATTTTTTTGGCAGTATCGCTCAATTTTGTTGACTGCAACCAAGGGAAAATATATGTCTGGGAATTTGATTCGCTAGCAGATTTATTAATCTTAATCCGTTCTAAAAATCTTTCCCAGTATTGAAATCGGGATAACTGAATATAATTAAAAGTTTTACCTGCCCCTTTAGCTCCGATTGATACTATACGAGGTAACTCATCCTTAAAAGTAGTTGCTAAGTTTTTCAATGGTTCTGTCACTAATAAATCTTGACCTTCCCCTTGTTCGGCATATTCATATTTCTGGCATACATCTCGCAGGTTGCGAACTGCATCTACGGAATTAATTTTAGGATCGGAATCGGGATCTGGTAACTGTTCATAAGCCCATTCTCTAGCAATTGCCATGACGGAAGTAGGATTCAGTTTCGTTCTGGCATCTTCCCAATTATTGACATAAAGCAATTCTTGAGAAAAATAAGTTTCTTTAACTTCTAGTCTGGTTGAATATGGGCTGTCTCCTTCTGACTGTATATAGGCTTCTTGAAATTTTTCCAAAGCTTTTCCGAAAGCTGGCAGATCTTTTAGTTCTGGAGTAATCATACCAACTATTAATGATGGATCGGAATATTTATTATCGTTCATACTATTTTTGGGCGGGGCAATTCGACCAATTTGTTCTAGAACTAGGCTTGTACCGATGACAGATTGCTCGTTAATTGTTGTGACGATAAAACGATTAATTCTGGGATCGAAAATAATCGGGCTAGATATTTCGCTTAACCCCGCTCTTAAGTCAATGAACACATAATCTGCACCCACAGCTTTTCCTAGTTGATGAATCGCATAACCATATTCCCAAGCTCCATCTGGGCTTCTGACTAAATGTTCTGGAAGAATAGGTGTGTCTAGTAGCTCTTTGTCGTTAATGCAGGCAGGTAGAAAATATAAAGTTGAATTTCCCTCTGATTTGGGAGATTTTTGCACCTCTTTGGCAAAAAGTGCGATCGCAGTTTCTAGTTCCACCGGAGGATAGTGATAAACTTCTAGAAAATCAATAAAAGAAACTGATGGCTGTAATTTTTCGGCGCGATTCCAATAAGTAAGTCCAGGCGCTTCTAAGTCCGCATCTATGACTAATACTGTGATAGATTTACCTAGCTCTTTCGCTCGATCTAGTAAAGCAAAAATATAAGCAGTTAAATGTAAAGTTCTCCCCACTCCACCTTTAAAAGAGTAAAAAGATATTAGCATCGGATCGCCAATGGGGTCAGGAAGTTTAACAGCTTTTTGAGTTTTGTTACTTTCTTCTTGGCTATTAAGATAAGCAATTTCTTCCCAAAATGGGCGGACTGAAATTTCCCGATCTAAAGGTTCTTCTCCTGGGATAAACTCTACAGGCAAGCTAGCATTTCCCAAGTCCAGTAAAATAGCAGATTTGTCTGTTTGATACCAATCGCCAAACCAACTTTTCAAAGCTTCTTCAGCATCTTTTCTATGGCTTTCATTAACAATGCCTACTTCCAGCGCATCGGAAAAACACCTAATACTTGCGATTCCTTTTGGCAAGGCTAAACCATAGTTAGTATGAGTGCGAATTGCCCGCTTAACATCGAGCCATGTTAGCAATTTAGATTTCATGATTTGGCTAATTCCTCTTCTATCCATTTTGAGATCTCAATTAACTTTCGCTCTAGACATTCATCGTCGAATTTTTCAAACTTTGCATTTTCATCTTTTTGGTGTTGCTCTGATTCTTTCTTACAGGATAGCAACCGCCCACCATAACGCCACATTTGGTTGACTTTACCAGCGTCAAGCTTGCGGTCTTCCTGATTATTTCTACGATCTTTTATTTCTTTAATTTTTAGCTCTTTTGGCAGCCTTAAGACTTGTTTAACATTTAGAGCATCTAAGAGTCGGTTGATATTATGTTGAGCAGTAGCAATTTCTGGGCAAAGATCGGTGCGATTCACTTTCTGGTTACTCATCAGAATAGTTTTGAGGCCGCATTCAATAGCATAAAATAACAATAATCTATGAGGGTTACTTCTTGGAGTTTGCCGAGATGCGGATAAATTCTCTCTCCACGCGCTACACATTTCTCGCTCCGTAAACGGAATTGGCATGAGGACACCTCTTAAAACTAACATCTAAGATACAATGGTTTCTCAATTGTAGGAAGCGATCGCGGAAAATTGTTGTTTTTCGTGAAGAATCAGCATGGAAGCGAAGGAACGCCACTTGATGGGGAACTCTATAAATAGGCTTGCAGGTAGTAGTACAGGAGAGCAATCTATGCAGTCACCATTTCTGGAAAGTCAACCGATTGAGGTTTCGGAAGCACTTTTCGATGCAGGGGCAAATTTAATCGAGTCAGACGGGTTAGAGGCGGAAGCAACCGCTGTACTTGGACCGATGTGCTTTCAAAGTCAATTTATTGACTGCATGGAAATGTATGCTGATGTTCCCACCGTTGCCCAATACTTAGGCTGTCACCAAGACTGGTTTACCCGCTGTGCCTGCCCGATGAAGGTGGACGCGATCGCCGAAAACGGTTATGCTCTGACTATTGGACGTTTTGGTTCCTTTGGCTATGAGGTTGAGCCAAAAGTGGGTTTGGAATTACTCCCCCCAGATGAGGGAATATATCGCATTAGAACCATTCCCGTCCCCAACTATACGCCACCAGGTTATGATGTGGACTTCCGGGCGACGATGCAGTTAGTGGCGGGGACGGCTGAGGACTTAAATCTACATCAAGTGGCGGCAGTCACGCGGGTTGAATGGCAGCTAGATCTAGCCGTTTATATTACCTTCCCCAAGTTTATTTATAAATTACCCCATTCCTTACTCCAAAAGACAGGCGATCGCATCCTTTGTCAAATCGTCCGCCAAGTCTCTCGCCGCCTCACCTACAAAGTACAACAAGATTTTCACTCCAAGTTGGGTATCCCCTTCCGAAAATAGGACTTCAACATAATTTCGGGTAGTGGAGACGACCAGCCATAATTGCGAGCAATTTAAACCTGAAACCACTGCCCAAAGTTGAATTTGTCCGCCATCCCAACATTTTAGACTAATGGCTTCCCAAATTATCGAAATTCTTTCCGCCGATGAATTGCGCCGAACTATCAACCGTTTAGCATCTCAGGTGGTGGAAAAATCTAGGGATTTATCCAAATTAGCCCTCTTAGGCATTTATACCAGAGGAGTCCCCTTAGCAGAAATCCTGGCTAACCAAATCGAAGTCCTAGAACAAATTTCCGTACCAGTCGGCGCGCTAGATATCACCTTTTATCGCGACGATCTCGATTTGATTGGCATCCGCACCCCTGCCAAAACTGATATTGGCTTTGACCTTTCGGGTAAAACTGTGGTACTGATAGATGACGTGATCTATAAAGGTCGAACTATTCGTGCGGCCTTAAATGCAGTTCTTGAATATGGCAGACCAGAAGCTATTTGGTTAGCGGTACTCATTGACCGAGGTCATCGCGAATTACCAATTCACCCGGATTTCACCGGGAAAAAAGTCCCATCTTCCAAGGAAGAACAAGTAAAAGTTTATCTACAAGACATTGACGGACGCGATGGTGTGGAATTAATTAAGTTGTAGCGATTCTGTAGAATTTGGAGAGCCTAAATTGAGCAATCAACTTGCGACTACCCTAGAAACCCAGACTCGGAAAGCCGATCATTTGCGAATTTGTTTGGAAGAAGATGTCCAATCTCGTCAAACCACTAATGGCTTGGAACGCTACCGATTTAATCATCTCTGTTTGCCCGAATTAAATCTCAGCGACATTGATTTATCCACTAAATTTCTAGGCAAAAATTTAGGTTCGCCGCTGCTAATTTCTTCCATGACTGGCGGCACAGAACTAGCCAAAACCATTAACTATCGTTTAGCGGAGATTGCCCAACATTATAAAATGGCGATGGGAGTAGGTTCCCAACGAGTTGCCGTGGAAAATCCCCAAGTAGGAGATACTTTTGCGGTTCGTTCGGTGGCTCCAGATATTCTGCTGTTGGCGAATTTAGGGGCAGTCCAACTTAATTACAAATATGGCTTGGATGAGTGCCTGCGGGTGGTCGATTTGCTAGAAGCGGATGCCCTGATTTTGCACCTCAACCCGCTGCAAGAGTGCATTCAACCCAGAGGCGATACTAATTTTCGAGGACTACTGGACAAAATTGCCCAACTTTGTCATAAGTTACCAGTTCCGGCGATCGCCAAAGAAGTCGGCAATGGCATTTCCGGTGCAATGGCAAAGCAATTAATTGAAGCTGGCATCGCCGCCATTGATGTCGCCGGAGCCGGGGGAACTTCTTGGGCAAAAGTAGAAAGCGAACGTGCCGAAAGCGACCTCCAGCGCCGTCTGGGGCAAACATTTGGCGACTGGGGTTGGCCTACCGCTGAATGCCTTACCAGCGTGCGTGCCGTTGCTCCCACTATTCCCCTGATTGCTTCAGGAGGATTGCGAAACGGCTTGGAAGTAGCCAAAGCGATCGCTCTTGGAGCCGATCTTACTGGTTTAGCCCTCCCTTTTCTACAGGCCGCCATGGAATCTGAAGCATCACTCCATGCTCTAGTAGAAGTGCTGCACGCCGAAATTACCACCGCCCTCTTCTGCACAGGCAATAGGAACCTTTCTCAATTGCAACGCTCCCACGCTCTCGAAAGATTAGTTTAATATAGAGTCGGGGCAGAAAAAGCTGAGGGGAGAGAAAGTCAGAGAAGAAAAAATTACCAATCTCCCCATCTCCCCATCTCCCCATCTCCCCATCTCCCCATCTCCCCATCTCCCTACCACCCCACAACCAAATGCGCGACTTTTTCAAACAAACTTTTGCCAGCTTAATTGGCAGCGTACTCGGACTATTTGTATTTTTTGGCTTGGGAACTTTTGGTCTAATTGTCTTGCTAGTAAGCGTAGCTGGCAAAGATACTGGCCCCCAAGTCAAAGACAAATCAATGCTGGTATTTGATTTATCCATCGATATTTCCGATACTAATCGTCGTTCCAGTACCTCGGAATTGTTAGAAGAAGCTGTCAGTGGCGAAAATGATAATTCTATTACTTTACGGACAGTTCTAGATACCATTGAAAAAGCCACCAAAGATAAGCGAATTATTGGCATTTTTCTAGATGGTAGCCATGATGGGGGTGGTTCAGCAGGTTTTGCCACTCTCAAAGAAATACGGGAAGCCTTAGAACGCTTTCGAGCCGCTGGTAAAAAAATTATTGCCTACAATGTCGATTGGGGGAAAAAAGACTATTACCTAGCTTCCGTGGCAGATACCATCATGCTGAATCCTATGGGAACAGTGGAAATTAATGGACTGCGTTCGGAACCCCTATTTTTGAGCGGAGCCTTGGAAAAATATGGCATTGGGGTACAAGTAATTCGAGTGGGAAAATTTAAATCCGCTGTCGAACCATATATCCTCAAACAACTGAGTGCCGAAAGTCGCCAGCAAACTCAAGTATTATTAGGTGGTCTTTGGAAACAATGGAATCAATCCATTAGTAAAAGTCGGCAGTTTGATGCTAAAAAGTTGCAAAATGTGGCTGATAATCAGGGATTTTTGACTGCGGAAGAAGCGCTGAAAAATCGCTTGGTAGATAAAATTGTTTACACTGATGAAGTAATCGCTGAACTGAAAAAAGTTACCGAAAGCAAAGAAGAAGATAGGTCTTTTCGCCAAATCAGCTTAACTAACTATGCTAAAATTGATCGCCGCAATAGCAAAAATAAATCTTCAGAAAATAAAGTAGCAGTAATTTACGCTGAAGGAGAAATTGTTGAAGGGCAGGGGGGAGCGCGGAATATTGGGGGCGATCGCTTTGCTCGACAATTACGCCGATTGCGCTTAAATAAGAATGTTAAAGCAGTAGTATTGCGGGTAAATAGTCCCGGTGGCAGCGCGACGGCATCAGAAATTATTCAGCGGGAAGTCCGGCTGACTCGGAAAGAAAAGCCCGTGATTGTTTCTATGGGAGATGTGGCGGCTTCTGGGGGTTATTGGATTTCGACCTATGGCGATCGCATCTTTGCTGAACCTAATACTATCACCGGATCGATCGGTGTGTTTGGATTACTATTTAATTTCCAAAAATTAGCCAATAATAACGGCATTACCTGGGATGTAGTCAAAACCGCCAAATTAGCGGATAGCGATACGGCTTCTCGTCCGAAAACTCCCCAGGAAATAGCCCTTTATCAGCGACTTGTCGATGGCATTTATACTAAATTCATCGATAAAGTTGCCGAATCGCGGAAAATTGCTAAGGAAAAAGTTCAGGAAATTGCTCAAGGACGAGTTTGGTCTGGCGAAGATGCCAAAGCCCTAGGTTTAGTCGATGAAATTGGCGGGATTGATGCTGCGATCGCCTATGCCGCTAAACAAGCTAAACTAGGGGATGATTGGGAATTGGAAGAACATCCCAAAGCGCGCAGTCTGGAAGAAAGGATACTGGAACAATTATCCGGCAATCAAACTCTCCAAAAGAGTCAAGCCAAAGATCCCTTGACGACGGAATTTTTGAAATTGCAAACCGAAGTCGAAACATTGCAAAATATGAATGACTCCAAAGGCGTTTATGTCCGCTTACCCTTCAATTTGCAAATCAAATAGAATTTGTAGTTGGGCTTTAGCCCTAATCCGGCGGGCTGAAGCTAGGCTGTTGACTTTGCGAGTTTTTGAGCAATTTTATTCATGCAATAACTGTGTCTGATATTTCCTGACTGGTTCCCAGGCTCTGCCTGGGAACCGATATCCAGAGGCTCTGCCTCGCTTGGCGCTCATACGAGGCAGAGCCTCTCAATGGGCATTCCCAGGCAGAGCCTGGGAACGAGTAAACAGATCAGAAACTGCATGAAGAAAAAGCCCCTCAAAAGGCACAAAGTCAACAGCCTAGGCTGAAGCCCAACTACGAACTTAGTTAACTGGACTGAAACACTGCTGGGGATTTTTGGAATGGCTCGAGGCAGATTTGAACTGCCGACCTTGGGCTTATGAGTCCCCTGCTCTAACCTACTGAGCTACCGAGCCGCTTTTTTTAACCTTTGTCATCATAGCATACAAAAGCGATTCTGGCAAAGTCAAAAAATTAAGGGAGCCGGGTGGCTCCCCTCTGAACAAAAAAGCTAGACAACTGACAACCTACCGACCTGGTAGAAATGCCATGGGATTCACAGCACCCTTGCCAGCCGGATGTAACTCAAAGTGACAGTGAGGACCTGTGCTATAGCCAGTGCTGCCCATTTCCGAAATTTGCTGCCCTTGTTCAACTACTTGACCCTCACGGACTAAAATCCGGTTATTGTGGGCGTAGCGAGTTAAGCTGCCATCGGGGTGTTGAATTTCCACCAAATTGCCATAACCGCCAGAGTTCCAACCAGCACCAACAACTACACCAGGAGCGGCGGCGACTACAGGAGTCCCCACAGCGGCGGCAATGTCAATACCCCGGTGCATTCTGCCCCAACGCCAGCCATAGCCTGATGTCAGTTCGCCTTTCGTAGGCCAAATATAGCCATTGAACTGCTGGGGGCTATTGGGGAGGTAGGGATTCGGGCCAGGGAGGGATGGTAGCTCAGGAGCCACTGTCCGCCCAACTGGGGATTGAATCATCGGGTTATAGTTAGCCGCTTCCGCTGGAGCAGAAGCGACAATTTGCCGCTGCTGGGTGGGGCGGGTTTCCGGGAGGGAAATGGTTAAGGAAGGTACCTTAATCGGAGAAATGGTGGGCGCAGCTAAGGGACTTGCGACTGGTTTGGCAGTTGCTGCTGGTGGGCGGTTGCCAGTCAACTCAGCGCTAGTGGGAATTTTAGCCGCTGGAGCTGGTGTTGAGGGCAAAGAGACTTGGGGAACAGTGGGATTGGAATTAGCGACTGATTGCTGATTCCGGTATTGTTCCCGCATTTTTAGGACTTCTACCCGAAGTTTTTCAACGTAGGGATTATATTCCTTGTTTTCGGCCTGATTAGGTTCCGCTGCCACTAAAACGGTGGGAGTAGCTATGGCCTTTTGCCCAACGGTAGTAGATGGCTTGACATTTTGCTCAATCGCTTGCGGTACAGGTGCAAATGACTCTGCTACCGGAGCGGGAACGGGGGCTAGTAAAGTAGGTGCAGCCTTAGACTGAGTGGGCTGTTCGCTGTTGGTAGCGGGCTGAAGATTAACCTGTACAGGAGCGATCGCTTTAGGTGTTGGGATATTGTTCGCAACTGTTTCAGGAATTTTCAGTTCTTGATTAACCTTGATCAGGTTAGGCTCCGTGATATTGTTGGCTTTCGCCAAATCGGTGCTACTGACACCATAATTTTGAGCGATCGCGTCTAGGGTATCTCCAGATTTGACTTGGTAGACTGCTGGGTTAACTGGAGATGGGGCTAGCACAGACGGTGATACTTCGGCGATCGGCAACTTGCCAGTATTCAGATTGAACTTAGCGACTGGGGCTGCTAGTGGGGCGATAGCGACCGAGGGAACAGCAGGAGGTAGATTGGTAGTAGCTGGGAATGTTGGTAGCTGCACTACTTGTGGCATTTGAGCTTCTGCCACTTGGGGCAATCTAGTTGCCGCTGGTGCTGTCACCGCGATCTCCACAGATGGAGAGGCGGATTTTTTCACCCGAAACTCGACTAAATTGGTTTGCAGGCTGTTGGTTTTTTCCTGCAAGCGATTGAGAGCAATGTCTTGTCTAGCTTTTAACAATTGATTGACATTGCCGGGAATTGTGACTGTTTCCCCTACGGGCAGTTGTCCAAAAGCTGTTTTTGGAGCAAACTGTTCTAGCTGCGCCGGGGCAACTCCATGGGACTTAGACAGATTTTCCACCGTATCGCCCGGTTTAACTTGATAGGCGATGCCATTGACTGCGGGGACTTTAACTACTTCTCCGGGAGTCAAAATGGTAGTCGGTTTGAAATCGTTGGAAGCTGCGATCGCGGCGGCTTCTACCCGATAGGTATGGGACAAATTCCACAGGGTTTGTCCTGCCTCTACTTTGTGCTGAATGGCATGGGTGGCAATCTTGGCGGTTGCTGCTGCCGGACTTGATAGAGCTAAGTTCTGGGCATGAGCAACTTCCGGCTTCACTGTCGAGGACAGCGCAATCGCAACTGTTGCCGGAGCCGTAGCAGTAAAAGTCGGCTCGGCGGCTGTCGGTTCAGTTGCTGCCATTGCTTCATCGCCTTGCTGAGGCAGCAATAGACTAGACGCGCCCATTGAGATTGCCAAACCAATCATGGCGGCAGAGGTGCGAACTCGGCGGGTAGCCTCTGGAGAGACTGATTTATGACAATCAGCGACTTCTCCGAAAAGCTTTCCGGCAGAGAGCTGCGCTAACGCATCATTGTTAGTTTCACAGGAAGGGGTTAGATTGACCTTCTGCGTAAATGCGCGTTTCAAATACGACCTCCTAGACTTATGACAAGCGTTTAACTGTCCTGGACGAAGCTTTCACCAATCACCAGGACAAATCACATCAACCAAATGATCCAAATCACTCCTCGTATCTCACTTAGGCAAGAGTACCTTGCTTTTTCAATTTAGACAAGTTTACCTGAAAAAAGAATTTTTTTCGCTTTGACAGATTTAGGCTCATTCCACTCCTCTGAAGCTTTGATCGTTGTGGCAATCATTAGCCTTCTGCCAAGATGCACGCGAATTCTTGCTTTGCTGTTGCCACGCAGCATTCTCGAACAACATACTGGTCTAGCGGGCTTTCCTCCGGAAGGCGATTAACAAAAATTGGGGAAATTGGGGCGAAAATTCTAAGCATGGTCTAGCTTTCAAGACTCTCTAGAATGATCGCGGGATCGCTTGGCCTAAATACCCTCTAATGGCTCGATACTGTAAGCTGACTGGGCTGACAACAACAACCGTACAATCTCGCAGATCCCTAGAATCCCTATTTGTTGTTGCTTAGGTTACAAATTACTGGAATTATTGATTTTGCTTGAGTTAAGGGGGTTTTAATGGGATTCAGCTTGGGACTTTGAATGATCAAAAACTTATGGCGATCAACGGGTTTTTATTTGGTTGTTGATTGAAATTTCTTATCTGAATGACTAATTTTCTAGCCTGGGGATCGCTAACAGGAATTAGCTATTATTGACCAAATTGCAGGTATTACAGCTTTTATATCCTGGTAAATTTTCCCGCCCAAGGCGGTTTTATTGCAGATATCCCAGTTGGCGACGGGCTTCAAATAAGCCTACAGCAGCGCTAGCCGAAAGATTGAGGCTTCTGACTCCGGAATGAGTCATGGGGATATAGACGGTGGCGCTGCAAGTCTCTAAGAACTCCCCTGGCAAGCCGGAGGTTTCGCTGCCGAAAAATAACCAGTCGGTTTCTTGGAATTCAAACTTAAAATAGCTATATGCTCCTGAAGCGCTAAAACCAATCCACCTGCCTCCCTGTAGTTGGTGATAGGCTTGGAAGTCAGTAAAAGTGGGATGATAATGCACATCTACATAAGGCCAGTAGTCCAATCCAGCGCGTTTGAGGTAGCGATCGCTTAGTTCAAAACCTAATGGGCCAATTAAATGCAGTTTAGTGCGAGTCGCCGCACAGGTACGGGCAATATTGCCAGTATTGGGGGGAATTTGGGGATTGTAGAGAACAATCTGAGGCATGGAGTAACAAATGGCGATAAATCTAGGTTTGGGGCAGAAGAATCGGTGGCGATCTAGTCGCCAATAGATAAGATATTCTGATGAATCGACCAAAGAATGAATAGATTAAATATTCTGATCCCCAATTTAGCTGACTAGGGGTAAAGACAGATGGCCTGGAAGGGAGTTAAAAAATTAAAAATCCAAATCTTATCAACCTGGATTAATTCTAATTTGTAATTTCTAATGTTCTCCCTTCAGCAACAAATCGTTGCGCTTCGCCGACTGTTGGTTATTGCCATGATATTAAGCCACTAAAGCACCGCAGAGTTTAGCTTCTAGCTCTTTTTCCTGTTCGGCTAATCCTTGAATAGCTTGGACAATGATTTGATCGCAGGTGAAACCATTATCATGAAGTTTTAACCATTGTTGGGCGGTATTGCCTTCTCGGAGAATTTTCTGGACTGGAGAGAGGAAACAGCGAAAACCCCTTTGCCGAGCAATTTCCCAAACCTGTTGATAAATATCAGCAATCCAATCCCGTGCCAAGATGGTTTGGCCATCTTGCCAGTGCTGGAGGGGAGCATCAAGACTTTGACGAGCGGCAGCGACTTCATTAGCATCGGTGACGGTCACTAAATCCTCTGGGGAGAAGGAACTGCTCGCTAAAGGATCTAAACTAGGATCGGCGATCGCTTGCCAGAGACGAGCTTCTAGGAGGGCGGTAATAGCCAGTAAAGCAATGGGATCGCCCATCAGATCGGAAATTCTCAGTTCAATCCGGTTAAGATCGTAGGGACGGCGATCGCCATTAGGACGGACAGCACTCCACAAGTGACGCACATTTTGCATTGTCCCAATTTTTAATTGCTCTTGCGTCCACTGAATATAGTGGGCATGACTGGTAAATAGGGGGACAGATGGAGGAGTTTTGGGAAATAAGCCCCAACGGGTAGAATGGTAGCCAGTGGCGCGACCGTCAAGAAAAGGAGAAGAAGCACTGAGAGCTAGATACAGGGGAGCTTCAACTCGCACCAGCCGAATCAGTCGCATTAATAATTCTGGTTCGCTGATGCCAATATTGATGTGAATGCTGGCGGTGACAACTTTGGTGCCATAGCTATTTTCAATAAAGTCATGATAGGGATTATTGGGATCGGAACGATAAAAGCGATCGCTTCCGCCCAAGGATAGGGTACTCCCTGGAATCAGGGTATAATCTCCCAAAGTCTTCAAATAAGCTCTTAATTGCTGACGGGGGCGCAGCAACGCACAGAGTAAGCGATCGTAGGAACACAAAGGAGCCGTGGTATATTCCACATTTCGGCTATCTGGTTCTCGGACAAACCCATCCAAGTTTGCTACAATCCGGTCGGACAAGCCAATAGCTTCACCCTGGGGTGTCCCAGTGTACATTTCAACTTCAAAGCCTTTTGATAGCAGCACAGTTTTGTCCTCAGCGTGGGAGATTACCTGTAAATTAAATTGTAGCGAGAAAGACAATAACAATTTCTCTGTCATCAGTCTGACAGAATTTGACCGCGCCGCAAGCCCACCCCTTCAGGAGGTGATGAAATTGATTTTAAGTTACAAGTACAAGTTGCGCCCCAGTAATCAACAGTTCAAAAAATTATCGGACTGGTTAGATATGTTGAGGGCAAGCTATAACTGGTGTTTGAAAGATCGGT
>CAKZHE010000106.1 GCA_936920195.1 uncultured cyanobacterium
CCCTCTTCCCTCTTCCCTGTTCCCTGTTCCCTATTCCCTATTCCCTATTCCCTCTTCCCTCTTCCCTCTTCCCTGTTCCCTGTTCCCTGTTCCCTGTTCCCTATTATTTCTGATTCCCAAAGGCTGCTATTGCCGAAAATTCGGCTAACGTCCCCCAGGCAGCATTGAAGAGACGGACGGGTTGCAAGTCATCTTTGACTAAATCCCAGAGCCGTTGAACTTCTGCTGTGTGCAGACGGTCATCTTCCGTTAAAGCTAATAATAGCTGCCGGCGCAAAAACTGACCTTCGGTGGACATGAAATATTGCAAGCCTAATTGGGCTGTGGGTAAAAGATCGAAATTACCATCGGAACGAGCGATCGCAATCATATTTTCCAACCGTTCCCATTGGAATCGTCCATCTTTAAATAGCACTTCCAGCAACCGTCGGCGCATTTCCGGCGTTTCCCCAGTCAGCAGGCGGCGAGCCACATAGGGATAACCAATTTCCACAATCTTGAAATTGGGATTGATGCTGAGAGCTAATCCTTCCTGAGTCACCAAAGAGCGGATAATCAGGGCAAACTTGGCAGGCACTCGGAACGGATAATCGTACATCAGTTCCGAAAACTGGTCGGTAATGGTTTTGAAATTGAAGTTACCAACACTTTCCCCAATCACGTTACCCAAAACTGTTTCCAGCGCCGGAATAATTGGCCTAATATCCGTATCCGCAGTTAAAAAGCCCAGTTTCACAAAGTCACTTGCCAGGTCAAAATAATCTTGATTGATTAAGTGAACCACGGAACCAGCAATAGTTTCTTTGGTATTTTGGTCTAGCTGATCCATCATCCCAAAATCAATATAGGCCATACGCCCGTCGGGAGTGGCAAACAAGTTGCCGGGATGGGGGTCAGCGTGAAAAAAGCCGTGTTCCAGCAGTTGTTTCAGTCCAGAAATCACCCCAATTCTGGTCATGGCATCGGTATCTAAACCTGCTGCTTTCAGCGCCGCTGTATCTGTCAGCTTATAACCGTGAATCCATTCCAAAGTGAGGACGCGAGCGCTGCTGTAGCGCCAGTAAATTGAGGGGACTTTCACCGTGAAGTCGTCGCGGAAGTTGGTAGCAAATTTTTCGGCATTGCGCCCTTCATTGAGGTAGTCCATTTCCTCAAATAATTTGATCCCAAATTCATCCACGATGAGGGTTAAATCATGCCCCAAATTTAAGGGCAACCAAGGAGATAACCACTTGGCAGCCCAACGCATCAGGTAGAGGTCGAGGGTAATGGTGGGGCGGAGATTGGGACGTTGAACTTTAACGGCAACTTCTTCGCCACTGTGCAAACGAGCTTTATAAACTTGTCCGAGACTGGCGGCGGCGACTGGTTGGGGCGAAATTTCTTGGTAGATGTCGGCAATGTCTCGGTCTAGTTGCTGTTCGATAATAGCTAGAGCGATCGCATTATCAAAGGCAGGCAACTGATCCTGTAGTTTGATCAGTTCGTCTAAAAAGTGCTGTTTAACTAAGTCTGGTCTAGTGGAAAGGGCTTGACCAACTTTGATAAACGTTGGTCCAAGGTCAGTCAGGATGTGGCGCAGTTTGGTAGCGCGTTTTTCTTGGTAGCGCTCCACTTGGTTCAACCATTGATCCAATTTCAGACTGAAGAAGAAACCTGCAAAAAACCAGATGATGGTCAGAAACCGCCAAATTGCCAGCCAGGGGCGGTTGCGGTGGTATTGCGCGATCGCTTCTGAATCGTAGCGCCTTAGTTCGGCGAGTGGATGCTGACTCACGCCTTAATTTGCCTCTTGAAACTACACAGGTTGTTGGTCAAAGCAGCCAGCCCATCTACATCTAAAACTATGTACATGGAGAACTGGGAATGCCTTTTTAACCAAACCATTATCCGCAGAGGGTTGTATGTAGTTTTCAGGCAATCTCGTCTCGTTCGGCTGGTCGCTCATTTCTTGCTTGTTCTTAACTATAGTATATAAAAGTATAAAAATCTCTTCGTTTATTGAGACGGTTTTGCTTTTGTTAACACTGCCCGCTCATTCACAACTGGAGATTTTGGGTTCAGTGAAGGGACTTGCCTGAATCAGTCACCTAGCTCAAATAGATACTGGATGGCTATTTGGGCAGATCCTGGGCATTCAAGATTTGACATCGGATTAGATGCTTTGCTCCCCCAAGATAAACTCAAGGTGCGATCGCCATTTCTCTGCCTCAGTCATAAATCTTCACAAAAAAATCCTGGGCTGGGAGATTAATTGCCGAGTTGTCATCAAGGCGATTAATCTCACATCCTAAAATCTAGTGCCTTACTTTAGATAAACCATAAAACAGTCTCTACCACCTCGTCTGTATTATAGACTGCAAATTTAGGTGGAATTAAATTTTCAAAAATCATCATTGACAATTAATCAGATCTAGTTCACAGATAAATATCTCAACGGAATTAAAAATCAAAAGTAGGGATATTTCAGATAACAAAAATAAAATTTGTATCAATCATTGGCAATATTGCGCCATAATTTCTCTGCTATTTTAACTACTCTAATAATTGTGGAGAAAGCGATCGCTAACGATCAGTTGGAAATTGGCAAACATGAAAATATTATCAATTCGCAGCAGCCAAAAACAGTGATGCTACTGTTGTTTTATTCGGCCTTAACAGCTAATTTTAGTTCAAGGGAGAAAAAATCTTGGGAGTAAGTTCCATTTACGCCCAAAATCACGAAAGTAGGGAGTTGATCGATCAATTACTTCCTACGCAGAAATACTGATTTGATCATATCTGGCGGAAGTCAGGATAGAGCCATAATTGCTCTATCCTGATGCTAATTATTTTAATTAGCATCAGGATTTATTGGTGCAGTAGTTCTTTGGATTATCAGGGCAAGGTGAATTAATATGCTTAGTAATTTGCAGGATGCATCTATAGTTCAGTTGTTTGAAAATCAAGTAGCGCGGACACCAAACGCGATCGCTCTGATTTGGGAAGAACAACAAATTACTTATCAAGAACTAAACGAACAAGCCAACCAACTAGCTCATTATCTCCAGAACTTAGGGGTGGGATTAGAAACTCTGGTCGGAATTTGTGTCGAGCGATCGCCAGCCATGATCGTTGGCATTCTGGGTATTCTCAAAGCTGGAGGAGCCTATGTTCCTCTCGATCCTGCCTATCCTCAAGAACGTCTGGCTTTCATGCTAGAAGATTCCCAAGTTCCAGTCCTACTAACTCAGAATCACCTCATCCCATCTTTACCTAAACATCAATCCCAAATAATTTGTCTGGATACAGATTGGTCAACCATTACCCAACATAGTTTAGAAAACCCTACCAACTACATTACCCCTGACAATCTGGCCTATATTATTTACACCTCTGGTTCCACAGGCAAACCCAAAGGTGTCTGTGTCATCCAGCGCGGGGTAGTGCGGTTAGTTCAACAAACCAACTACGTCAACCTCAGTGCTGATGAAGTATTTCTTCAGCTAGCCCCGATCTCCTTCGATGCCTCAACCTTTGAAATTTGGGGCAGCCTCCTCAACGGGGCGTTGCTGGCAATTATGCCTGCTGGTACGCCATCTTTGCAAGAATTGGGACAAGCGATCGCTCGTTACCAAGTAACAACATTGTGGTTAACTGCTGGCTTGTTTCACTTAATGGTGGACGAGCGCCTGCAAGATTTAAAACCTGTGCGACAACTTTTAGCTGGAGGCGATGTCTTATCTGTTTCCCATGTCAAGAAAGTATGGCAAGAACTCAAAGGATGCCAATTGATTAATGGCTATGGGCCAACAGAAAACACCACCTTTACTTGCTGCTATGCCATAACAGATGCCAACCAATTAGGCAATTCAGTTCCCATTGGTTCGGCAATTGCCAATACCCAGGTTTATTTGTTAGATGCACAAATGCGGCCAGTTAAAGATGGTGCATCGGGGGAATTATACGTCGGTGGCGCAGGTTTAGCTAGAGAATATCTCAACCGTCCAGATCTAACTGCCGAAAAATTTGTTCCCAACCCCTTTAGCAACTCTCCAGGCGGTCGCCTGTATAAAACTGGCGACCTCGGTCGTTATTTGCCTGATGGTAGCATTGACTATCTGGGTCGGATTGACCAGCAAGTAAAAATTCGCGGTTTTCGGATTGAATTAGGTGAAATTGAGTCTCTGCTGTGGCAACATCCCACAGTTAAGCTGGCTGCTGTCACGGACAAAGAGGACGCATCCGGAAACAAACAGTTAGTTGCCTATATTGTCCCTAACTCCAGCCCAGATCGGGTGTTGTGGTCAAGCCAGTGTTTAGCAGAATTTGATTGGGCGAAGGGCGATCAAAACTACACCACTGAACTGACAACAGAAGACATCTCCATTGGTGGTGTCTGTTTAGTAGGCGTACCCGATAGTTGGGAATTGGGCAAGCAAATTCGCCTGCGCTTGCAATTGCCAGCAACTTCTGACCAAATTTGGCTAGCAGGAACAGTGGCTTGGCGGCAGGAACATCGGGCGGGGATTCAATTTACCCCCACACCAAATCAACAGGTTCTGCTGCAACAGAATGTAGACTATCTCTTAGAAACCAAAGGCTTCTTAAAGGTTTGGCAGCGGACAATTGTTGGTAGTCTCCGCAGCTTTCTCAAAGAAAAGCTACCCAACTACATGATGCCTTCTAGCTTTGTATTGTTGAATGCTTTGCCCCTCACTCCCAATGGCAAAGTAGATCGCCAGGCACTGCCCAAGCCTAAAGACGGAGCAAGACCAGAATTAGCCGGAGATTTTGTTGCCCCCCGAACTCCTGTAGAGGAAACATTAGTGGGAATTTGGGCAGAAGTTCTGAAGCTAGATCGAGTTGGGATCTATGACAATTTTTTAGAATTAGGAGGAAACTCACTGAGAGCTACCCAGGTGATGTTCCGAGTGTGGAACAAATGGCAAGTGGAATTGCCCCTTCGTTCCTTACTGGAAGCATCAACAGTAGCCAAATTTGCTCAAACTATTGAAACTGCTCGTTGGCAAAAGGGTAACTTCTCTCTTTCTCCCCTCAAGCCCATTGACCGCAGTCAAAATTTACCAGTTTCCTTTGGTCAAGAACAATTGTGGTTCCTAGGTCAGCGATTACCTAATATCCCTGTATATAATGAACCTTCGACTATTCGCCTGCATGGTTTCCTGAAGGTAGATATCCTCGAAAAAGCTTTCAGGGCGTTAATTAACCGTCACGAAATCCTGCGAACTAAATTTCTCGTAGTTGATGGGCAATTAGTTCAGGTGATTCAAGATCCCCCAACGTTTAGCTTACCTGTAGTTAGTCTCCAGCATCTCCCCCCATCGGAGCGAGAAACAGCTGCCCTACGGTTAGCGACAATAGAAGCGCAAAAACCGTTTAATCTGACTCAAGATTCATTACTGCGAATAATTCTCATCCAGTTAGAGGAAACAGATTACCGTCTATTTCTGACTATCCATCATATTGATGGGTTCTCTTTATACAATGTTTTGTTTCCGGAACTAGAGGCTTTTTACACAGCCTTAGATCGAGGTCAGCCTTCTCCACTACCAGCTTTAACTATTCAATATGCCGATTTTGCCCTCTGGCAGAGGCAATGGTTGCAGCATAAATTTCTAGAGACGAATTTAAGCTATTGGCAGCAGCAATTAGCCGATCTTACTACTTTACAATTACCGACGGATAGACTGCGACCAGCAATTCAAAGCTTCCGAGGGGCGCGGGAATGTTTGGCATTGCCCAAGGACTTGACGGGGAAACTGAAAGCTTTTTCCCGTCGGGAAGGCGTAACTCTATTTGTCACCCTGTTGGCAGCGTTCAAAACTTTACTCTATCGCTACTCCAATCAAGATGACATTGTGGTGGGGACGATGAGTTCTGGTCGCAACCGACCGGAAATTCAGGGGGTAATGGGATATTTTATTAATACCTTGGTGCTGCGTAGCGATCTTTCTGGTTCTCCCAGTTTTCGCAAGTTGCTGTCGCGGGTGCGCTCGGTAACGTTAGAAGCCTTTGCTCATCAAGATTTACCGTTTCAGAAGTTGGTGTCCGCACTACAACCAGAGCGAAATCTCAGTCAGAATCCTTTGTTTCAGGTAGCTTTTGTTCTGGAACCAACACTCCCAGTTTCGGAGTTGGGATGGAGTTTGAGTCAATTGGATGTGGATATGGGGACAGCTAAGTTTGACCTATATCTGGGACTGGATGAAAGACCGGAAGGTATTATTGGTCGTCTGGAGTACAATACGGATTTATTTGATGCCAGCACTATCCGGCGGATGGTGGAGCATTATCAAACTTTGTTGGCAGGAATTGTTGGCAATCCAGAGCAGCGTCTGTTGGCTTTGCCTTTGTTGGGAAGTGATGAACAGCGGCAATTGGCGCAATGGAATCGTACTCAGGTGGATTATCCGGATGGGGATGCGGGTTTGCATCAACTATTTGAGGTGCAAGCAGGGCGATCGCCTACTGCTATTGCTGCTATTTTTGATACTCAGCACCTAACTTATCAAGATCTGAATGCCCGCGCTAATCAACTAGCTAATTATCTGCGATCGCTTGGGGTCGATTCAGGAATGTTAGTCGGGATTTGCGTGGAACGCTCCCTAGAAATGGTGGTGGGATTATTAGCAATTCTCAAGGCTGGGGGAGCTTATGTGCCGCTAGACCCCAATTATCCCCCAGAACGATTGTCATTCATGCTGGAGCATTCCCAGGCTACATTACTGCTCGCGCAACAGCATTTATTGGCAAAACTCCCCAAATTACCAGTCCAGGTGGTTTGCCTAGATACCGAGTGGGGAGAGGTGGCAGATGGCTCAACACCCAACTATGCCCCAGACAACTTGGCTTATGTAATTTATACTTCCGGTTCCACAGGTCAACCCAAGGGAGTAGCGATCGCCCATCGCGGGGCAGTTAACACCATATTAGATATTAATCAGCGGTTTGGAGTCAAGGTAGGCGATCGCGTCTTAGCTTTGTCCTCCCTCAGTTTTGACCTGTCTGTTTATGACATCTTTGGCACTCTTGCCGCTGGCGGAACTATTGTCATTCCCCAACCCTCGGCGAATCCAGACCCCTCTCACTGGGAGGATTTGATGGCACGAGAGCAAGTGACCATTTGGAACTCTGCTCCCGCCTTAATGCAAATGTTGGTGGAACATGGCAGCACTCATTCACCTGTCCTCCCTGCATCCCTGCGGTTAGTGATGCTCAGTGGAGATTGGTTGCCCGTCACCTTACCTACCCAATTGCAAGCATTAGTCCCAAATCTTCAAGTAGTTAGCTTGGGAGGGGCAACAGAAGTTTCTATTTGGTCTATTCTTTATCCTATCCATAATGTTGATCTCACGTGGAAAAGCATCCCTTACGGTCGTCCAATGGCGAATCAAAGTTTCTTTGTCCTCAATGAAGCCCTAGAGCCATGTCCCGTTTTAATCAAAGGCCATCTCTATATTGGGGGAATTGGTCTGGCTCAAGGCTATTGGCGAGATGAAGAAAAGACTCAACAACGCTTTATTATTCATCCCCGAACTGGAGAACGGCTGTATTATACTGGGGATCTGGGACGCTATCTTCCCGACGGCAATATTGAGTTTTTAGGCCGGATTGACCATCAAGTTAAACTACGAGGCTTCCGGATTGAATTGGGAGAAATTGAGGCCATCCTAGGACAGCATCCAGATGTGCGAGAAGCAATTGTGATGACTGATGGGGATGAATCCAACCAGCGATTGATTGCCTATATTGTCTCTAAATTGCTTCCCGATCGAGTTCCCCTACAAGTTCCTTGTTTAGTAGAATTTGCAGGTGGTAACATCCTGGAATTGACTACTGAAGATATCTCGGTTGGTGGTATTCGCTTGGCAGGGATACCCGCTACTTGCAATTTAATTCAGCAAGTCCGGGTGTACCTACAATTGCCCATGGCTTCTGAACCGCAATGGTTGACAGGGAATGTGGTTTGGTGTCAACAACAGGAAGCTGGGGTACAGTTGGATTTGTCTCTAAATGAGCGATCGCTCTTACAACAAAGTATTGACTTTCTTTTAGAAAAGCAGGGTTTCTTGAAAGTTTGGCAGCGCACCATTACCGGAAATCTTCGCAGCTATTTAAAAGAAAAACTACCTAGCTATATGATCCCGGCTAATCTGGTGTTGCGGAGTGCTTTACCTCTTACTCCCAATGGTAAAATCGACCGTCGGATACTACCTGTTCCTCAAGATCAATCTCCGTCTGAGCTAGAACAAACCTTTACCGCCCCTAGAACCCCCACAGAGGAAATTTTGGCTAAGATCTGGGCAGATCTCCTCAATATTGAACAAGTTGGCATCGATCGCAATTTCTTTGAATTGGGCGGACATTCTCTCCTCTCAGTCAAGTTATTGGGGAGAGTCAAAGAAACATTTCAGGTAAATCTTCCTCTCCGCAGCATCTTTGAGCATCCCACTGTCGCTAGTCTGGCAGCAGCCATCGATCTAATTAGTCAATTGGGTGTTGGAGCAGTCGCGCCACACCCCATCTTAGATCTAAATGCCGAAGTTGTCTTAGACCCTACTATTAATCCTGATGGTCTGCCTTTCGCTCCCACTGAACCAAATAATATCTTTTTAACTGGAGCGACAGGATTTCTAGGAGCATTTTTAGTCCAAGAATTGTTGGCGCAGACTCAAGCAAATATTTATTGCCTAGTTAGAGCCGCTGATGTGACATCAGGTAAAACCAAAATTCAACAAAACCTAGAACGTTATTTACTTTGGCAACCCTCTTTCAGCCACCGGATTGTCGCTGTATTAGGAGATCTATCTCAACCACTTTTGGGTCTTACCCCTGAAGAATTTCAACATTTGGCAGCCAATATTGATGTCATTTATCACAGTGGGGCGATAGTCAATTTCCTTTATCCCTACTCAACCCTAAAAGCTCCTAATGTTCTGGGGACAGTGGAAGTCCTGAGATTGGCAAGTCAAATCAAAGTTAAACCAATGCACTTTGTTTCTACTGTGGGCATTTTTGCCCCAGATATTTATAAAGAGGCAGCAGTAATTCGCGAAGAAGATTTTCCAGAGAATAGTGTTGGTTTGGAAATTGGCTATTCCCAAAGTAAATGGGTGGCAGAAAAGTTAGTAAGAGTGGCTCGCGATCGCGGGATGCCTGTCTGTATCTACAGACCAGGAAGAATCTCTGGGGATGCCCGTACAGGCATCTGGACTACTACTGATTTTCTGTGCCGGATGCTTAAAGCCTGCATTCAAACAGGAATTATTCCGGATTTAGATTTTGCGATTGACATCACTCCTGTAGATTATGTCAGCAGCGCCCTAGTCTATTTATCCCAGCAAAAATCATCCCTAGGAAAAAGTTTTTATCTGCTTAATCCTCACCGAATTGCATGGCAACAGATAGTCAATACCATCAGGGGTTTGGGCTATCCATTACAACCAATGGCTCCGGAGAAATGGCAAGTCAAAATGGTTGATTTGGCTAGTAAATCCCCAGAAAATGCCTTGCACGCTTTAGTGACTATATTTTCTAATGAGAATATAGTTTCAGAGTTCATCCCGCTGCCATTCAGCAATCAAAATACCCTCAAGGGGTTGCTCGGCAGCACCATCTCCTGCACGCCTGCCGATGCGAAATTGCTGCAAACCTACTTCTCATACTTTATTCGCACTGGTTTCCTAGACCCTGCCCCGGCAATTATTGGTAGTTTCACGTAGCGATCGCCGCCTGAACTTCGGGCATAATAAACGACAAGAGCAAATGTAGCCAGCGATCGCTGGCTACAATCCTCAAAGTATATCGGTTGATGAACTGGCGGAAATCCTAAGTTCATCAACCACCATTGTCCAGCTAGATTCAAGCTATGAACACTATTTTAGATTACCAAATTGACAACAAAATCTATGAAAGTTACAAAACTGTCGTTTATCAAGCCCATAGCATCGCAGATAATCAGCCAGTTATTTTAAAGATTCTCAATTCTGACTATCCCACTCCTAAAGAGTTAGCAAGATTTAGGCACCAATATGAAATTGTCAAGGATCTAAATCTGGACACAATTGTAAAGGCTTATAAATTAGCTAAATACAACAATACCTTGGTCTTAATTTTAGAAGATTTTGGAGGTAAATCTCTAAAATATTTTATTGATTCAATAAAATTAGATCTAATATCCTTTTTGCAAATAGCCATTAAACTGGTAGAAAGCCTAGGCAAATTGCATGAAAAAAATATTATTCACAAGGATATTAAGCCTCAAAATATTATTTTCAATTCCGCAACAGGTCAGCTGAAAATCACTGATTTCTCGATCGGATCGCGCCTTCATAAAGAAAATCAAAATCTTAGTAATCCCAACTTGATTGAAGGCACTTTAGCCTATATGTCGCCAGAGCAAACGGGACGAATGAATCGATCGATTGATTACCGGACTGATTTTTATTCGTTAGGCGTAACTTTTTATGAAATGCTAACTGGTCAACTACCATTTATAGCTACAGATTCTATGGAGATGGTACATTCTCATATTGCTAAAAAGCCAGTTCCAGTCCATCAAATCAAATCAGACATTCCTCAAGTATTGTCTGAGATTGTAATGAAACTATTAGCTAAAACCGCCGAAGATCGATATCAAAGTACCTATGGGATTAAAGCCGATTTAGACAATTGTCTAGCTCAACTACAAACCCAGGGAAAAATCGAAAGATTTATTATTGGGCATAAAGATTTATTTTCTAAATTTCAAATCCCTCAAAAACTATATGGTAGAGAGCCGGAAATTGCTACTCTTATGACTGCATTTGAGCGAGTAAATCAAGGAACTACCGAAATTGTTCTGGTTTCTGGTTATTCAGGGATAGGTAAAACAGCATTAGTCAACGAAATTCACAAGCCAATTGTAAAACAGAAAGGTTATTTTATTTCTGGGAAATTCGATCAATACAATCGAAATATTCCCTATGCTTCTTTAATTAAAGCCTTTCAGGAGTTGATTCGTCAATTATTAACTGAAAGTGCCGAGCAGATCAAAAATTGGCAAGAAAAACTATTAAATGCTTTTGGATCTAATGGTCAAGTTATTATTGATGTCATTCCTGAAATTAGCCTAATTGTTGGTCAACAACAATCAGTTCCCCAACTAGATCCATCAGAATCTCAAAATAGATTTAACTTAACATTTCAAAAATTCCTAGGCGTTTTTACTAAAAAAGAACATCCCCTAGTTATCTTCCTTGATGATTTACAATGGGCAGATTCTGCTTCTCTAAAATTGCTTCAGCTACTGATTGCATCCACAGATAGCCAGTATCTATTGCTGATCGGAGCCTATCGGGATAATGAAGTAACTACTGCCCATCCTTTGATGTTAACCATAGGTGAAATTGAAAAATTAGGAATTCAGGTAAATCGAATTTCTTTAGAGCCTTTAAGTAATGAGAATGTTAACAAATTTATTAGTGATACGCTCCACTGTCAAGAAAAAATCGCCAAACCTCTGACAAAACTCCTGTTTAATAAAACTGATGGCAATCCCTTTTTCTTAACTCAAATTCTTCAGTCTCTTTACCAGGAAAAATTACTGGAATTTAATTTCGATCTCAGTTGTTGGCAGTGGGATGTCAGAAAAATTCAAGAGATCGGAATTGCTAATAATGCCATCGAATTAATGATTGCCAAGCTGCAAAAGCTTTCTGAAAATACCCAAGATGTCTTAAAATTAGCTGCCTGTATAGGAAACACCTTTGATCTTGATATTTTGGCGCTTGTCCATGAAAAATCTTTGACTATTACTGCATCTGAGCTTTGGGAAGCAATTCAAGAAGGTCTAATTATACCTTTGAATGACACCTACAAAATTATTGTCTTCAACGATCCAGAAGCACAATCATCTGTGCAAGGTGATGATATAAAAATTTCCTACAAATTTTTACACGATCGAGTTCAGCAAGCTGCTTACTCTCTAATTGCCGATAACCAACTAAAAGAAATTCACCTTAAAATTGGCTATCTTATGCTGAATAATACCTCCCAACAGGTGCAGGAAGAAAAGATATTTGACATTGTTAATCAAATTAATTTCGGAATTGATTTGATTGCAGAAACCCCAAAAAGATTTGAATTAGCCAAGTTGAACTTAGCGGCAGGCAAAAAAGCCAAGGATGCAACTGCCTATGACACTGCGCTGAGACATTTCAAGATAGGCATAGAAATTTTGCCAAATAATATTTGGGAAGATTATTATGAATTGACCTTTATTCTATATAAAGAGCAATCTGAATGCGAATATCTTTGTGGAAACTTCGACCGAGCAGAAGAACTTTTTAATTACCTTTTGCCTCATGCTAAATCTAATTTAGACAAGGCTGAAATATATAATTTAATCGTGATTATGTATGCTTTTCAAAATAAATCTGCTAGGGCGGTGAAAGTTGGATTGGAAGGGCTAAAAATGCTGGGATTAACGATTCCTGATGCAGAAGAGGAGTTGCAAATTGCTATAGAAGCAGAATTGCAAGAACTAAAATTAAGACTCAGCGATCGCCCAAACCTTGCCGATTTTCTCAATCTACCATTGATGACAGATCCAAATCAGCAAGCAATTATTAAACTATTTTTCAATTTGGGAATGCCAAGTTACCAAGTTCATAAAACCTTGCTAAGTTTTAGTACCTTAAAGATGTTGAATCTTTCTTTGCAATATGGGTTTGCCCCAGAATCTCCAGATGCCTTCTCTAGTTATGCTCAAGTTGCTGGACCTGTACTAGGGGATTATCAAACCGCCTATGAATTTGGAGAATTTGCCTTAAAACTAAATGAAAGAATTAATAATTTAAAGCTTAAAAGTAAACAAAATTTTTGGTACGCTATTTCCATTCTTCCTTTAAAAAAACATATAAAATTTACTTCATTTTTTCTGCATAACGGTTATCAGTTTGGTTTGGAATCAGGCGATTTAACCATGGCTATATATAATTGTTTTTGGATAGTAATGGCAAAAATAGTCTTAGGAGAAAATCTTAATATTGCTCATGAAGAAGCTAAAAAATACGATGATTTCTTGCAGCGGAGCAAAGTAATCAATGATGTGTATCAATTAATTAAACGCTTTCCTTTAAATATGCAAGGCTTGACCAATGGTAAATATAGTCTTTCCGATGATAATTTTAATGAAGAAGAATATATCAAAAAATGTCATCAATTAGAGGTTAAGGATGTTAATTTGCATTTTTATCATCAGTTTAAATTGCAGACATTCTGGATATTTGAAAATTACACAGATGCCTTTAACATGGCAAAAATGTCTGCGGAAACTGTAGAAGCAATTAGAGCAACATTTTATGAACCTGGGCATTATTTTTACTATTCTTTGACATTAACTGCTCTCTATCCAACTTTTACGCCTGAAGAACAAAAAAATTCTTGGGAGATTCTAGAGAAAAATCAAGATAAGATGAAAAAATGGGCTGATAGTTGCCCAGAGAATTTTTTGCATCAATATTTGGTAGTAGCGGCTGAGATGGCGCGGATTTCTGATAACTATCTAAAGGCAATGGATCTTTACGACCAAGCAATTGAATCGGCACAAGAAAACGAATATACTCAAAATGAAGCGATCGCTAATGAATTAGCAGCTAAGTTTTACTTAGCTAAAGGCCAAGTAAAAATTGCTAAAGCTTACTTAATTGATGCTCATTATGGTTATATTAAATGGGGTGCTACTCCTAAAGTCAAAGATTTAGAAGAAAAGTATCCTGGATTACTTCCCAAGGTAGAATCAACAATAAAAGTTGACCAAACTAATACCTACGATACTCGAACTTCCTCAACAGTAAGTGGCAATGTAAGCTCTCTGGACTTAACTACAATTGTCAAAGCATCACAAGCTCTGGCTAGTGAAATTGTTCTAGAAAAGTTACTAGATAAATTATTAAAGATTGTCATGGAAAATGCGGGAGCGCAAACCAGCTGCCTGATCTTAGATAATGGGGGCAACTTGCAGATCAAAGCTACTGGTAGTGTGGAAGAAAATCGAGTTATTCAATATCAATCTTACTCAATTGAAACCAGTCAAAAATTACCGATGTCGATTGTCAATTATGTTGCTAGAACCCAGGAAAATGTTGTGATTGACGATGCTACTAGAGAAAGTAATTTTGTGACAGATCCTTATATTATCAATACAGAACCTAAATCGGTTCTCTGTATGCCAATTATCAATCAAAATAAACTTATTGGGCTACTTTATTTAGAAAATAATTTGATTACCAATGCTTTTACTCCGGCTCGACTAGAAGTTTTGACAATTCTTTCTTCCCAAGTGGCGATTTCTTTAGATAATGCCATGCTCTATACTAATTTAGAAATGGCTACCGCCAATCTCAAGCAAGCCAACAATCAATTAGCAGATTACAGCCGAACTTTAGAACAAAAAGTTGAAGAAAGAACTTTAGAATTAAAAGAAAAGAATTTCCGGCTTAAAGAACAGGCAACCCAGCTAAAATCAGCCATGAACGAGCTAAAACGCACCCAAGTCCAACTGATTCAAACTGAAAAAATGTCAGGTTTAGGACAGATGGTGGCGGGAGTAGCCCACGAAATTAACAATCCGATTAACTTTATTTACGGTAATCTCACTTATACCAGTGACTATGTTTATAGTTTATTGGAATTAGTGAATCTTTATCAGAGAGAATATCCTCATCCTACACCTAAAATTGAGCAAGAAATAATTGCCATCGATCTGGATTTTATGGTAGAAGATATTCCCAAGGTGATGGATTCAATGAAATTAGGTGCAGAACGGATTCGGCAAATCATTCTGTCACTAATGAACTTCTCTCGCCTAAATGAATCTGATTTTAAGTCTGTTGATATTCATGAGGGAATTGAAAACACAATCGTAATTTTGCAGCATCGCATTAATCAGAAAGTAGATCGCGCCAATTTTCAAATTATTAAAAACTATGGAGTGTTACCCCAAGTAAAGTGTTATGCTGGAGAGCTAAATCAGGTGTTTATGAATATTCTTACTAACGCTATCGATGCGTTGGAGGATGCCAGAAAACATCGGTCAGCGGAGGAAATCAAAAATCATCCTAGCACTATCCAAATTGACACAGAAGTAAAAGATAACGATTGGGTGAAAATTTCTATTAGTGATAATGGACTTGGGATGAGTGAAGAAGTTCGTTCCAAGGTCTTCGATCCTTTTTTTACTACTAAACCTGTTGGTTCTGGGACTGGGTTAGGTTTATCTATTAGCTACCAAATTATTGTTGATAAGCATGGAGGGAAACTTACTTGTCTTTCAAGGCTGGGAGAGGGAACAGAGTTTATAATTGAAATCCCAATATTCCGGTCTCAATTATATGCAAATACTCTTGATTCTGATCAAAAATAGTATTTTTATTGATCGTGCGTAAAACCCCGTCCCCTTGTGGGCGGGGATGTAAGCGCGGTTAAACTAGGGGGTTCGACAC
>CAKZHE010000107.1 GCA_936920195.1 uncultured cyanobacterium
AAACGCTGTCGCGGCGAAGATACTTTGAGGGTCACCTCCTGGGAAAATAGCTCGGTGCCAGGTTATTTTTAACAAAGGGGTTCTTATTCCATAAGAGCCTCTTTTGTTTTTTGATTAATACTATTTTTAAGCTATTGTGTTGGGATTAGCGATCGCCGATTGTCAACTAACTTGCTCAAGCAATGTGCTGAGGGAGAATTAAACCAATGGGACAGATAATTGCTACAGTCAACATGAAAGGTGGCGTTGGCAAGACAACGCTGACTGTTAATTTAGCAACTTGTTTAGCCAAAAACCATAATCTTCGGGTTTTAGTAGTCGATCTGGATTCCCAAATCAGCGCTACGCTGAGTTTAATGTCACCTCATGATTTTGGCACTCTCCGCAGAGAAAAACGCACGCTGAAACATCTAATTCAAAAAGCGATTAAACCTGATGACGATCTTGACTTAGGCATTCAAGACATTATTCAGCCTTACGTCTGTAAACTAAAAGGGTTAGATTTACTGACTGGAGATATTGAGTTATATGATGAATTTTTAGTTTCGGAAATGTTACACCACAAAGCAGTTATTAATAATGAAACCAATTTTGAGCAAGTTTGGGGTAAGTTTGAAAATATTTTAATTCGGGGAATTTTGCAACCAGTAATTGACGAATATGATTTGATTATTCTGGACTGCGCCCCTGGCTACAATTTACTGACTCGCAGTGGGATTTCTGCTAGCAATTTCTACATTCTCCCTGCCAAACCAGAACCGCTTTCAATTGTAGGAATTCAGTTATTAGAGCGACGAATTAAAAAATTGAAAGAAACTAAGATTTCTGAAGATTTAGCCAATTTACAAATGTTGGGAATTGTTTTTGTGATGACTGGCAATTTAATTTCTAACAGATATTATCACCAAGTCATTCAAAGGGTTGCCGAAGATTTTAGTCCTGCCCAAATTTTCCGCAATCAGATTCCGATGGATGTAAATGTGGCTAAGGCAGTGGATAGCTTTATGCCTGTGGTGCTAACGAACCCTGGTTCATCTGGCTCCAAAGCTTTTGTAAATTTAACGAAGGAAATTGTGCAGAAGTTATCAAAATAGCACTATTGCTATCTGATTGTCACAGGAAGTTCGCATCTAGTCAGTATTCTAGGATTGTGGAAGTCTAGATGAGCAAACTTCTCACACCCATCAGTACCAAACAGCCCTCTTAAGCTATCCAGAAAAATTAAGGGGGCATTTTTTTTGCAGCCCGCAGTCAATCACAATTGAAAGTGCGATCACCCTAATTGATCTTTCCGGATGGCTGGCAGCGATGGGGAAGGGAGAATATATGAGTGTCAAAGTCTTAACTAATTGCCTTGCCATCGCCCCAATATTCTCAAAAAACTATGTGCCAGCAACAACTGCCCCAGACAACCTCGCTGGCATCTAGCCAGCAGATGGCAACACTTTACCACGAAATCAATCAAGATTTGGGCAAGGCGCTATTCAAGACGATGACAGTCTATTTTTTGTGGAAAGCATCGGGCTTGCTCGATCATAAAAGCAGTTAACCCAACCAGGTTGTCAAGAACCAGAAGTCCTCGGCATTGGTGTCGAGGACTTCTGATTGAACTAAATTCCGGAGCCATCAAGAAATTCTTCAATCAACTTATCTCGGAGGCGGCAGCTTTGAGCAACCGCTTGGCGATTGCTTTCTGAGCAAGAATGGCGATCGCTTTCTGAGCAAGATATTCCTACACCGACTAATACAGGTATTTTGACCGCAGGTTGGCTTTGCAACTCTTGAACTTGAGCTTCTAATCCCTCCAATCGATCGACTAGAGCGCGAATCACTGCGGCTTCTGAATCAGGTAAACTGCCGTGTTCGAGGGGATTAACACGGACTCCAGAGCGATGGACAATCCGTCCTGGTACTCCTACCACCGTACAATCGGAGGGTACATCCCGCAGTACGACAGAACCAGCGCCAATGCGGACATTATTACCAATTTGAATATTGCCTAACACTTTAGCCCCTGCCCCTACTACCACATTTTCTCCCAGAGTGGGGTGGCGTTTGCCGCTTTGTTTACCCGTACCGCCTAGAGTAACACCTTGATAAATCAGCGCGTAGTCGCCAACAATGGCAGTCTCACCAATAACTACGCCCATCCCATGATCGATAAACACGCCCTTGCCGATGGTTGCGCCGGGGTGAATTTCAATGCCAGTCAAAAAGCGCGCGATCGCAGAAATTAACCGAGGAATTAAAGGCAGCCCCAGAGCGTGCAGCCAGTGGGCAAAGCGATGGAATATGAGAACTTGCAGCCCTGGATAACAAAATACCACTTCCAGCCAGTTGCGGGCAGCGGGGTCACGCTCGAAAATTATGCGGAAGTCAGCGGTTAGCGTTGACAGCACGATTAATTACCAGTGTTGGAAAAACAAACTTCTATCGATTTTACCTTTCCGTTGGCAGTTATGGTTCCCTTTTTTTATTACTTTAAAAACCGAGAGGTGGGGTGATGGGGTGATGCGAGACTGTCAGAACTTACGCAACGCCTCTCCTACTGGGCAAAACCGGAGTTTTTAATAATTTCTCCCATCTGGGTTAAAATGATCGTCCGATCAGAAACTGCATGAACGGAAACCCCCTGAAAAGGCACAAAGTCAACAGCCTAGGCAGAGCCTCTCGTAGGCATTCCTAGGCAGAGCCTAGGAATGAGTAATTAATCACGGTTGTTCGACCGGACATGATATTATCAGTAGTTTGTTGGGTTTTGTGGTTGAGGAAATTGACATCACCTGTTCCCTTGCGAGCAATCAACTGATAGGATTGACAATCTCCCTGCTAAACCCCGCCATCAACCCATCACCGTGTCCAAATATCGACTCCCTAATCAGCGCTGGCATATTGCCCCCAGTCAAGAACAATTAGCGGCAGAACTGGCAGCCGAAACTGGACTTTCCCCCTTACTAGCCCAAGTATTGATTAATCGGGGGATGGTAACGCCTGAAGCTGCCAAGTTGTTTTTATCCCCAGAATCCCAAGTATTGCCGTCGCCTTTAGAAGAGTTTGCCCCAGATTTAGAGATTAGCGTCGCACTGCTGAAAGAGGCGATCGCCAACCAAGAAAAAATTGCCATTTGCGGCGACTATGATGCCGATGGTATGACTAGCACAGCTTTATTATTGCGAGCTTTGCGGTGGATGGGAGCCAATGTAGATTATGCCATTCCCAGCCGAATGACCGATGGTTATGGTATCAATCGCCGGATTGTGGAAGAATTTCATCGGGAAGGGGTGCAGCTAATTTTAACTGTTGATAATGGAATTTCGGCAGTCGATCCGATTGCCTTGGCGCGAGAATTAGATTTAAAAATCATTGTCACCGATCATCACGATATCCCGGAAGATATTCCCCCGGCTGATGCGATTCTCAATCCCAAATTATTGCTAGAATCTTCGCCCTATCGGGGTTTAGCTGGGGTAGGAGTCGCCTATATTTTAGCCATTACTTTAGCTCAGGAATTAGGAAAAACTCAAGGTTTAGTTAAACCCTTATTAGAACTATTAACGCTGGGAACCATTGCCGATTTAGCCCCTTTGACGGGGGTGAATCGTCGCTGGGTAAAGCGGGGTTTGCAACAATTACCCCAATCTCAATTGCCGGGAATTCAAGCCTTAATTCAAATGGCGGGAGTAACGCCAGAATCTGAAAATGGGGCGGAAAGTTCTAAACCGAAACCGGAAAATTTGAAACCAGAAGATATTGGCTTTCGTCTTGGTCCGCGAATTAATGCTGTCGGCAGAATTGGCGATCCTCAAATTGTGATTGAAATGTTAACTACCGCTGATATGGGCATTGCCTTGGAAAGAGCCATGCAGTGCGAGCAAATTAATCGCCAGCGGCAGAACTTATGTACAGATATTGAACAGGAAGCGATCGCCTGGTGTCAAGCCAGCCAAATCGATTTATTGCAAGAACGAGTTTTAGTCTTAGTCCAACCGAATTGGCATCATGGAGTAATTGGCATTGTCGCTTCCCGGTTAGTTGAGCGTTACGGCGTGCCAGTATTTATTGGCACTTATGAAGATGATGGCAAAATTCGCGGTTCAGCGCGAGGAATTCCCGAATTTAATATCTTTGATGCTTTGGAATTCTGCAAAGATTTATTGGGCAAATATGGCGGACACAAAGCGGCGGGGGGCTTTTCCTTCCCTGCCGAAAACCTCCCCGCTTTGAAAGTACGTTTGAGCGAGTTTGCCAATTCCTACTTGCAACCAGAACATCTCAAACCTTTAGTTGCCATCGATGCTCAATTAGATTTAGAAGCCATCGATTTTGACCTTTACTACCAAATTAATGCTCTCCACCCCTGCGGCATTGATAACCCAGATCCGATTTTTTGGACTCCTAATGTCCGGATTCTCGATCAACAACCAGTGGGCAAAAGTGGCGTTAAAGTAACTATTTGCCAGGATGCCCGCTCTCCGGTGAAAATTAAAGCGATCGCTTGGCGATGGGCAGAATATTTGCCCTTACCATTACGGGCTGATATTGCCTACCGATTGCGAGAAAATCGCTATAATGGCGGTTCTAGCGTAGAATTAGAATTAGTCGGGATTCAACCAGCCACGGCACAGCCGACGATCTCCCCGCGCAGTAAAGCCCAGTTTGAATGCGATCGCCGTCGTTATGCTTGCAGTTTTTCTGCCCCAGAATTAAGAATCAAAAATCCCGAAGGCAAAGTGCTAGCAGTCCAACCCGGTGAAAGAATCGGGCTTTTAGGCACTACTAGACAAGATGCGATGGAAGTTGATGTCACGCAACCGCGCTTTGCCCGGTTAATCCAGGCAGCGCAAGAAGCATTGGGGATGGGATAGGCATAGGCGGTAAGTGGCGATTGCTCCCCACCACCTACGACCTATAATTAAAGATCGCCTTGACGAACTGCCAGTACAAAAATGACTACTGGACCAGAAATCATAATCAGGGAAACCAGGGTGAGTTGGACAATCACTTCCCAGTTAATACTGCCTATAGCGCTAAATAAACCACTAAATAAATCCATCTTGCCTCCGGATTGACCCAATTGACTGGACTATGCTGGAAAAATCGCACACTAATTTTACCTAGCGATCGCGCAGTTTATTTAAGGAAATTTACAAAAATATAACAAATGCAACCAATTGCAACAAAACGATATGAAGACTGCGGGCAGACGATATTTCATGGCGATGCCCTAGATATTTTGGCTAAAGAAATTTCTTCTGGCTCCGTGGACTTAGTTTTTATCGATCCTCCCTACAATATAGGAAAACAGTTTTCCAATTTCTATGACAAATGGGAATCTGAGGAAGAATATGTAAAATGGGCATACAAGTTGCTCGATGAATGCCTGCGAATATTGAAGCCGAATGGAACTTTATATATGATGACTAGCACTCAATCAATGCCATATTTTGACCTTTACTTAAGGCAGAAAATAGTAATTCTTAGCCGAATTATCTGGCATTATGATAGTTCTGGAGTGCAAGCTACAAAACACTTCGGCTCAATGTATGAGCCAATACTTCACTGTGTTAAAGATAAAAACAATTACATTTTCAACTCAAATGATATTAAAATAGAAGCAAAAACAGGGGCGCAGCGAAAGTTGATTGATTATAGGAAAGCTGTTCCAAGTCAGTATAATACCGAAAAAGTACCTGGTAATGCCTGGTATTTTCCTCGCGTCAGATACCGCATGGCAGAATACGAAAATCATCCCTCACAAAAACCCGAATCACTACTAGAGAGAATTATTCTGGCTAGTAGCGATCGCGGTAGTCTTGTCCTCGATCCCTTCGCGGGAACTTTTACATCCGCTGCTGTTGCCAAACGGTTAGGACGAAGTTCTATTAGTATAGAATCTCAAGAAGAATATCTGAAAATTGGTCTGAGAAGGGTTTTAGGATGGAAAGAATACAAAGGGGAAAAGTTATTATCTCCCCAAAAGAACAATGCTAGAAAAAATAAACATAGACCAGAACAAATAAATTTCATTCAGGAGAGCCTTTTTGATGTCGGTAGCCAAGCATGAATTTACTAAGAAAATCATCGAAGTTTTGAATTACCATTTGCCAATTCAGGGAGAGGAGATTTTAAATCACAGTCAGTTATTGCAGTACCTGAATATTAAGACAAAAGCTGCTAATCGAGGTTCTAAATCACGGGCAGGATTGGGAAACCTTTATGCAATCTATGTTTTGGTTGAAGACTACTTGCGGAATGAATTCCACCTTAAAAATGGGTATGATGAGTATGAAGGTGTTCAATTTATCACACTTTTGCGGAGACAAAGAGAGCTTCCATTTGGGAATAAGTTGCAAAATCATGCCCTCAATCATCGCCTAAATGAAGAGTTTAAAAAATATTTTCCGACATTAGATTCTGTCCCTGTAATAAGAGACGCTAAAACCAATAGATATTGGATCAACGAAAATCTCATAAAATTCTCTATCAATGAGACTAAAATCAATATTGCTGAGGCTATTATAAAAATTATTAATGCTTATGTGGAAGCGCGAACGGAAGCATTCAGTGAGTTCATGCGCTATTGTCAGCAAATAATTGATATTCAGCAACAAGAACCTTGGAGAGCAATTGAATTTATCCAGGGTTTGCTAAGACCAAATATAGATGCAAGAGTTTTTGAAATTGTCAGCTATGCAATTTTAAAAGAATATTACGGAGATCAAAAAATATATTGGGGGTGGTCGCAGGATGAACTTAATACTGAATATTTAATTCTGTATAAGACTGGACGTACAAATGCAAATGATGGTGGAATAGACTTCGTTATGAAACCTTTAGGGAGATTTTTTCAGGTAACAGAAACTATTGATGCTGGAAAGTATTTTTTAGATATTGATAAAGTCCAGAGATATCCTATAACTTTCGTGGTAAAAACTGAACAGACATCACAACAAATATTAAGTAAGGTTGAGGAGCAAGCAAAATCAAGATACAATATCAAAGCAATTGTAAAAAGATATATGGAATAAGGCGATCGCTTATGAGTAACTGGCGTTGTGTAAAGAAATGTGGTGCGTGCTGTCATCTAGATCCGAGCGATCGCCCAGAGTTACCCAATTATCTGACTCCAGAAGAACTCACCCTCTATTTGAGCATGGTGGGTGCTGATGGTTGGTGCATCAATTTTGACCAAGTTAGCCGCGAATGCCGGATTTACGCAGATCGTCCCCGGTTTTGCCGAGTCGAAGCTGAGGTATTCTGGGACTTGTATGCTGTTGAGCCAGAGGAATTAAACGAGTTTGCCATCGACTGCTGTCGCCAGCAGATTGCAGGGGTGTATGGCGACAAAAGTGAGGAAATGACCCGCTTTAACCACGAAATTGAAGCCTAGGCAAAATAACTTTTTTATGACTCAAATTATCACTGTTATCTACGAAAATGGAGTTCTACGCCCCTTGAGTCCTTTGCCGTTGGCAGAACATCAAACCTTGCAGATTCAGGTTTTGCCAGAAGCTACCGAAAATGAAGCCTCCCAAGTAATTCAATCTCTAGTTTTAGCCGGACTGGTTACGCCTCCTCGTGGCTCCGATGATGTTGAACCTGTCTCAGAAGCGGCGTGGAGCGAACTAATTCAAAGACTACAGGTATCATCTGGCAAGCCGTTGTCAGACATCATTATTGAAGAGCGAGGTTCGTAGTGGTTGTCTACTTTCTAGATAGTAGCGCTCTAGTTAAACGATACATCCCAGAAACAGGTAGCAGTTGGGTACAAGCGATCGCCAATCCCTCTACGAGGAATCCACTACTGATTGCCCGAATTACTTGGGTAGAAGTCAGAAGCGCTCTAGCTCGTCGCGTCAGAGAAGGTAGCCTGACTGCCACTGATGAAATGTTGATTGTCCAAAGGTTTCGATTTGATCTGAATCATCAGTATCAAGTTATTGAACTCGATCTGGCTCTAGCGGAAAGTGCTGGTCAATTAGTGAACCAATATCCACTACGTGCCTATGATGCAGTCCAACTAGCATCAGTGTTGCGGATATCTCCTGCCTTTGCTCCGCCCATATCTACATCACTGGTCTTTGTTACTGCTGACGATCGCTTGGCAAATATTGCGACGGCGCTGGGATTGTTGACAGATAATCCTAATCATTATCCTTAATTGGGCTTCGGGTAGCATTTTCTACAAATTTCTGAGAAAATGAAAGAAATGTGAAAACACTCAGCCTGATAACTGCCTGTGAAAACTTCCTCCCTGTCAGTCAGCCCAATTATCCCCGCTACCCGGATTGATGCCCCAAAACCAGCCGCCACCGGAAGCAGACAAAGAGTTTTAACTGTCTTCGTTTCCACCTTTGTCACCATCTTCTTAGCGGAAATGGGAGATAAAACTCAACTTGCTACCCTGTTGATGAGTGCCGAATCTCAATCCCCTTGGGTTGTCTTTGCCGGAGCCGCGATCGCCCTAATCGCCACCAGTTTAGTCGGGGTATCCTTGGGTTGGTGGTTATCAAGTAAATTATCGCCTAAAACCTTGGACTGTTTAGCTGGAGCCACTTTATTACTGGTTTCGGTACTCTTGCTGTGGGATGTAGTACAGTTTTAAACCTTGCTGGGAGAGGCTCGCAAATGGATTGGCATCTTTTTGGGTTAAGTTTCATCACCGTATTTTTAGCAGAGATTGGCGATAAAAGTCAGGTAGCGGCGATCGCCCTCGGTGGCAGTTCCAAATCTCCCCGCGCTGTTTTTTTTGGCACCATTGCCGCCTTGATCCTCGCGAGCTTTTTGGGGGTAATTGCTGGCGGAGGAGTATCCCAGTTATTACCAGCCCGAATTTTAAAAGCGATCGCTGCCATTGGATTTGCATTGATGGCATTACGCCTATTGTGGCCTGAAAAGGACTTACCAGAGGAAGTAGAATAAGGATCGTTCTCCTGGGAAATGCTGAAGGCGATCGCCCAAATTTTCCTGCCCTAAAACTCAGAATCTCGCCAATAGTTCTTCCCGACTTAGGTGTAACAACAATGGCGTGAATTCAGCCGGAGGAAGTGCAATCAACGCCGGGATAATTCTAGTTAATTGAGAATCAATTTCTCCAAATCTCATTACCATGAGAGTTTCTAAAATATTTCGCCGTTCTCTTTCTATCCCTCGCTCAATACCTTGCTCAATGCCCTGCTCAATGCCCTGCTCAATGCCTCGCTCCATACCTCGTTCAATACCCTGCTTAATACCTCGCTCAATACCTTGTTGGGTAGCCTCTTCTAGTCTTTGCAAGTAAATGGGGGATAACTGCATAATCAACTCCTGTTCTTCTACATCTAGCTCTTGCCGATCTCGCTTTCTTTACTGGTTTCAACTTGCCCAAAGGGGTTTAAACGTTCGGTAAGATATTGCTTGGAAAATTGGTCATGGATAAAGCGAGTCATTTCTCAAAAAAACTAATCCGCTGTATAATTGAAAAGCCTTATCCCAAGACGTTTCATCTTGGGGGGAAAGGTTAATATTTGATTTAAACTGAGCCAGCATTTCCACTTGATCTAAACCTGTTTCAGCAAAGGGGGGGAACTCTGACCACACAGGTTTTTCAAACAAATAATGGCTAATCGAATTTAGCAAATCATTCCATTTTTTTCTGGTTGTAGTTTGCATTAAAGGGGAATTGGCTGCGCGTTTATTTTTAACTTTTTCCTGTTTATTGACTAAATCTGCTCCCTGCTCGAATTGATAATGGCGATCGCATATCCTCAAAATGGTTTTTCGGGCAGGTAAATGTAAATCGCAAAAGTGGACGTAATCAAGAATTTTGACTTTCTTTTCAATTTCCCGTCGCGCATTGGTATCAAACACTTCTTCAAAAATGGGTAGCAGTCCTTCTACGCGCTGACTAACTTCTGCCCAATCAAAGGCTAGGGAACCTAACTGATTCTGACTATTTTTACAAACAACAGTAGCCTGGGGATCAACAGTGGGAAAATAATGAACTGTAAAAATATTGATTTTTTCAATATCTGCTAAAGCTGCCCAAAAACAAGGGATTCCCGCTTGCTGCATTTGTTCGCCATAAAACCGCATTTTTCCTAATGCTCCAGTGCGGTATAAACGCCAGCCGCGACTGGGAAGATGCAATCGAGCAGTATAGGCATCTATTTCTAGAATCTGGGCTAACTTTTGGGCAGCAGTTGTTTTGAGATCGTTGGCGATCGCTTCTAAAATTAAAAAACCCTCTTGGCTGCTGCTAGAATCGGCTGTAGCGGCAGCTAGGGCTTGGCGGCGCTGTTCTTGGGCAATTTCTTCCAATCGCTTGATGCCCTGTCGTGCTTGCCCAATAATTTTGACGTTAGTCGTCTCTTTTAATAGTTGTCGATAGATGGCTTCAGCATTTTCTAACTTATTCGAGACTTCGTAGAGTCGCCCAATATAAAATCGCACCCAGAGGTTTTGCGGTTCTCTCTTTTCTAGCTGTTTGAGCAACCAAGCCGCAGTTTTATAGTCTTTGCGCTCAAAAGCAGCAATTACGTCTTCAAGCATAAATAATAGGGAATAGGGAATAGGAATAGGGAACAGGGAACAGGGAACAGGGAACAGGGAATAAAAGGAGTTCTTGCTAATTCTCCGTCTCCCTATCACCCCATCTCCCCATCTCCCCATCTCCCCATCTCCCCATCAGACAAGGGACTTTCCCAGACAGCAGCAATTAAAGCCAGTGCCGCCTGGGGTGCGGTGACAGCCCGGAGGATGCGCTTCCCCAAGGTGACGGGTTGCCAGCCTGCTGATATGGCTTGGGCGATTTCCGCTGATGTCCAACCGCCTTCTGAACCAATGGCGATCGCTACGGAATTTCGATCTAGTAATTTGGCGCTTTCCAAGTATGTTAATAAATGGGGTGCGTCGCGACGTTCCGCACCAATACATAAAATTTGGCTATTTACTAATAATAAACTTTCTGAGAACGGGATCGGATCGAAAATTTCGGGAATTAACTGCCGTTCTGATTGTTCTGCCGCTTCTGCCGCAATCCGCCGCCAACGCTCTAGCTTTTGGGAACTGGGGCGGAGCAAAGAGCGATCGCTGGTCACTGGCATAATACAACTTACCCCTAATTCTGTGGTTTGTCGCACCACTTCATCAAAGCCATTTTTAGGCAAAGCCGCAATCAGCGTCACTGTTCCAGGTAACTCTGTTTGTACCGTTATTACCTCTAAAATGCGAGCAGATGTGCCTGTCAATTGCGATAATAACCAGTTACCTTGTCCATCAATGGCAATAAAGCGATCGCCCTCCCTCAACCGCAACACCCGCAATAGATAGTGTTGCTGTTCTGCTGTCAATAATATTTGTTCCCCTTGTTGTTGAGTAGGCGCGATCGCCAACCGTTGTAATTCAGGCATCAGTTAATCAATTGTCCTAAAAGTAGGTTGGGTTAAGTTACAGTTTAACCCAACCAAAGACGGATAAATGTTGGGTTTCCACTGTCGTTTCCACCCAACCTACAATTGATAACTAATCAGCTAGAAGCATTGGAAAGGCAAAGAGCGGAAATTGATCCCGAGCGTGAAACAGCCCTGCATTAATAACGGGGCATTCCCACTCCAGACAAGAGACTCCGGATTTGCATCAAACCCCGTTTGGGATCTGGTTGATTGCATTGGAGGTCATTTGCTTCATCGATATCGCAATAAGGTGGTTGACAATTACCGCGAGTTTCAGTATTAGCTTCACCCTCCAGTACTGCATCTCGGGCTAATAACACCAGTTCCAGCAAAGTATCCATTGCTTGAGCATTGATGTTGATATTCATCGGATAGGATTTCAACGCATAAATCACTGCTTCGGGATCTGATTGATCCATGTTATACGATGTCGGACGGAAACCACTGGTGTAGCTGATGTAGGGAGCGTATTCTGCTCCTAGTTGCTGATCGGTACGGAACCATTCCCAAAGTTGATCGGCAATTTTTTGCTGGAATTTGTTGTTTTCGATCAATTCATTTCTGGCATTTGGCTCGTTTAACTCCCGATTGTACTGTTCGCGAGCATTAACTCCACGGCGATAAACTCGAAATAGGGTGACAAAACCATAATCCTCATCATTGACGCAAACAGAAGTGTCTTCTGAATCAATGCAGTCCCGCAGATACTGCCCCATTTCCAAAATGCCACCCAGGAGAGATTGAAATCCCTCTTGCCCCAGGAATTTCAGAGTCGCCCATCCTGCCATAGAATAGGAACCAGAGCGGGAGACTTCCAGAGTATAAAGACCGGGATTGTAACAGGTGCGCTCTTGGAGATAGACGGAACCAGGTCGGAGCATCAATGTTTTGAAATGAGCGAGATCTCGCATCATAAAGATGCTGCAATTGTAGGTTGACCAACCTGTTTTATGGAAGTCGCAACCAATGGCATCGGCATAGATTACCTTGGATATCAACCGATAATTTCGTTCAATTTTGGACAAAATTATGTCATCAAATCCCAAGGGATTGCCCATAAAGTCGTAGTCTTTAAATGTCAGCCAAGACCAACCAATGACTGCATCGCAATACAAGAATGTTCGCCCAAATCCTGGAGGATTGGGATACTTGTCAATTAACTCGCGGACTTGATCGACGGGATCGATGGCAAAGGCATCGGTTGTCCCCATAGTACAAACGATGGAAATAATCGGAATTCTTTCGGCAGACAATTCTTGCATCACCCTTTCCAGATCCTCCATATCCATAGCATTGGTTTGGGGATCTGTCTTAATAGTGATGATATTTTCCATTCCCAGACCAGTCCAGTCTGTGGAATTCATCATACAATAGTGACCTTGTTGGGAAACTAGCAGTTTGCCATCGGTTCTAATGCCTTTACAGCGGGAATCTGGCAATACTTGAGTTAAGGCATACTTCAAGCCATAGAAGTAGCAACCTGAACCGCCAAAGGTATAAAGTCCCCCCGCTTCCCGGGCATCCCAGCCAATCAATTTGGCAATGATGGCGGCGGATTCCATTTCTGATTTTTCCACGTTCCAAGCGTATTCGCCCTCAATAATATTGGGGCTAAAAACGTTGGTCATCATAGCGGCAATGATGGCAGCGGTATTGGCTGGAGGAATGACATTGGGCATCACTCTAGGGTGATTCCAGTTGGGCATCCCTTCAAACAGAGCGATTGATTGGTAGATGACATTCTCAACATTGTCCATGTTGGGAGCTAGTTCTGCATCTGCCACTTGACTGTAATCAAGATTAGGGTCATATCCTAAGTAGCCATGACCAATTGCTTCGGGTTTAAGTTGGTTGAGTTGGCGAATTGCTTGACCAACTAATTCGGCAAAAGGATCGTTATCTGTGGCGTAGTAGGTGGGAAATGCTGGCTGCATATCTGCCCGCAGTTTTGCCCACCTAGGAGCATCCTGTTCAATGCTGCCGTCGTATCTCCAGACGCGAGAAGAATACTTTCTCATTTTCGTAGTACCTAAATGAATGAAATCTAGCTTTGAATTCTATGTCACTTTGAATACATTTGGCAATTAGATAGACGTTAAAAAACAATATGGTTTTATAAGAAGTGTTGCGAACAAATTAGTTTTGATAAATTAATCTTGACAAATTATGGGTTTAAGTAGAATGGGCGATCGCGCATAATAGAGAAACAGGTAACGAAATTGGGAGGAACTTCTGTGCTAAAACAATTGCCCTTTCTGGCTTCTGGGTTGTTAACGTTTGGCCTCATCTTGAATTTTGGGGGTGGAATAGCGCCTGGTATTGCCCAATCTTCAGAAGTTATTGCAGGTATTCCTGCATCAGCAGAAAAAACCATTGCGGAAAAATTGCTAGGACATTGGGAAGTTAAAGATCCCCAATCTGGGGAAAATCTAAGCTTTATTTTTGCTCCTAAAGGCAAGCTGTTTTTTATTTTACCAGAAGATAATAGTAAAAAGAGAGCTTTAGAGTTGGATTATAAAATTAATCCTGAAACTAAACCCATGCAAATCGATTTGCAAATCAATGGCGCTCCCCCAGCTTTAACAATTTTTGAATTGACGGAGGAAGGTAAACTACAGTTAGAATTAGATGGGATAGCCCCAGAAAAACCTAGACCGGAAAAATTTAGCGATCGCGCTTCCCTATTACATAAAATTTCTGAAGAGACTAAATTGCCGGAAGATGTAGAATTGATTGTACTTAACAATCCTGCCAAATCAGGACAGAAGGTAGCGCTGCAATATATCAAAATTATCAATCAAGCTCAGGAAGAGTATTTTCAGAAGCAGGGGAAATTTGCCGTTGATATGGAAGAATTGGGAGTGGTGACTAATTTGGAAACGGAAAATTACCGCTATCAAATTGTTCCCCAGGGCGATCGCACTCAAAGCACTATGCTGACGGGTACTGCCAAGAATGCTGATTTCCCTAGTTACACCAGTGCCTTGATTGTGACTAATATTAAAGGGAAAAATCAAGTAGTTGTTGTTACCTGCCAAACCGATCAACCTTCCATGACACCGCCTACCATGCCTATAGTATCGAAAAGCGATCGCACGCAATTTGAATGTCCCGCTGGCTCCCATTTAATCCCATAGTTTTTCCCATCACCCCATCACCCCATCACCCCATCACCCCACCTTCAACTAGGCATCACTATGTTCTTCCTTGCGAGAATTTTTGTGAGGTTCATTTATCGTGGAGGGGACTAAAATTTCCAACCGTTGATGAACCTGCTGCAATTCATGGAGCAGCGTTTCAATATTGACTTCATTTTTGAGATTGACATTATAATCAGCTTCGGCGCGAGCGCGTTCAATTAATGCCTTGCGGTTCTGACTCATCACAATTAACGGACCTTGCAATGCCACTAAAATTGCTAAAACCAGGTTGTAAAATACAAAAGGATAGGGATCGAAAGGTGTAGTTAACCACTTAGCTGAATTAACCATCATCCAACCCACACTTAGTCCCAAAAGCAAGACAATAAATGCCCAACTGCCATTTAATTCTGTGACCTTATCCGCTAATCTATCCTTCCAAGTGAGGTTTTTTTCCATCTCTTCATCGACATTTCTGGCGACTCTTTGCGCCAATAACCTATCGGTTTCTCGCAAATGTTTGGCAATTGTCCGCAGAATTGCCAAAGCTGCATGGGGATGGGCTGAAATATAATGTAGTAGCATTTCTCGCGTTAATTCTAACAATTCAATATCATTTTGAGCGCGAGCAGAAGCGCTCCGGGGTTGGTCGTCCACCAGTGCTAATTCCCCAAAATATTCTCCGGGCATCATATCTTTCAGAGATATGGGACGAGACTCTAAGCCAGCAATATAAATATTTACGCGACCTTTGGAAACAATATACATAGTTGCGCCCATATCACCCTGGCGAAAAATAATTTGTCCGGCTCGATATCGATGTCTTTTGAGGGTAGAGGCTAAAACTTCTAAATCTTCACGGTTTAAGCCGCTGAATAAGTCAATGCTGTGCAAGAGTGCGGCTCTATTGATGTTGGATTTGTTCATCAGAAAAATGGGTTAGAAACCCCGTCCTTTAGCGAAGCTCAGGACGGCTTTACTTAAATCTAGCTAGCCACAA
>CAKZHE010000108.1 GCA_936920195.1 uncultured cyanobacterium
TCCGGAGAGGGCTAAAGCCCAACTACGAACCTTTGCGTTCTTTCATTTATGACCACCTATTAACTGAACCGTATTGGATTATACACATAGGTTGGGTTGCGCGACAGCAAAACCCAACAAACCACTGATAAATGTTGGGTTTTCTACGGGTATTGCCAGTGCTGCAATTAGTCATTTGCTGGGCTTTATTCATCATCGATTACTGCGGTGCGATCTAGTAAGAGGAGCGATCGCAGTTGTTCGGAGTTCATTTCAGTTAACCACTGCTCGCCTGCGCCTACTGTCTGTTCCGCTAGATATTTCTTGCCTTCAATTATATCATTAATTCTTTCCTCTAATGTGCCATTACAAATAAATTTATGTACTTGCACATTGCGAGTTTGCCCAATCCGAAATACCCGATCTGTGGCTTGATTTTCCACGGCGGGATTCCACCAACGATCGAAGTGAAAAACATGGTTGGCTCTGGTTAAATTTAAACCAGTTCCCCCGGCTTTCAAGGAGAGAATAAATATCCTAGGGGCTTCAGGATCGTTTTGAAACCTGTCAATTAAAACTTCCCGCTGCGGCTGGCGAATCCCTCCATGTAATAGTAAGGTTTCCCAACCCAACTGTTTTTGCAAATGAAATTGTAATAATTTTCCCCATTCGGCAAACTGGGTAAAAACTAAAGCGCGATCGCCTGCCAAAATTACCTCTTCTAACATTTCTTCCAAACGGCGCAATTTGCCAGAACGATGTAAATCGCCTAAATCATTTTCTTTTAAGAAATGAGCCGGATGATTGCAGATTTGTTTTAATTTCACCAACAGAGATAGTACCAACCCCCGGCGTTGAATTCCCTCGGCATCTTCAATTTCTACCAAAGATGCTTCTACCACCTTTTCATACAAACTGGCTTGCTCCGCCGACAAACCACAAAATACTGACATTTCCTGCTTTTCGGGCAAATCTTGAATAATTTCTCGATCGGTTTTTAAACGGCGTAAAATGAAAGGTTGAACAAGCGATCGCAAAGTCTTTAAGGAATCCATATCTCCATATCTTTCAATCGGCATGGCAAAGCGGCGTTGAAAGAATTGCCGATTGGCTAAATATCCGGGATTCAAAAAGTCTAAAATTGACCACAATTCTGATAAGCGATTTTCTACGGGAGTTCCTGTCAAAGCAATGCGGAAACCTGCCGACAACTCTCGCACTGCCTGGGATTGTTTTGATTCGGCATTCTTGATATTTTGAGCTTCATCTAAAACTACTCCTTGCCAAGAAATTCCCTGCATCGCCTTGGCATCGCGATAAACTAAGGAATAGCTAGTAATAATTAAATCCTGCTCTTTGACAGCTTTAGTAAATTCCTTCCCCTTCAACCGCTTATTGCCATGAAACACCAAAACTTTCAAAGTTGGGGCAAACTTCTTAACTTCCCGCTCCCAATTACCTAAAACTGAAGTTGGGCAAACTAACAAAGTTGGAGCAGTTAATCCTTCCTTTTCCTGTAAATGCAGCAAAAAAGCAATTAACTCAATTGTTTTTCCCAACCCCATATCATCTGCCAAACACGCTCCCAAACCCCAATGTTCTAGAAAACTTAACCAAGCCACCCCTCGCCCTTGATAGGGGCGCAACTCGCCGCGAAAATTGGCAGGAGGGGCGATCGCTTCAATGGAACGACTATCGGTTAAATTAGTTACTAAAGCTTGCAAAACTCCTGAAGATTCAAAGCTGACTACAGGCAACTTTTCCAAAGTTTTACTATCTCCCGTACTCAGGCGCAGGGCATCTTCAATTGATAAAGTTAACTGCTCCTTGGGAGTGGCTAAAACTGCTTCGGCTGCCCGAATATCTTGGGGTTGCAAAGCCATCCATTCGCCATTTATTTCTACTAAGGGAGTTTGCAGTGCTACCAAGCGTTTAAACTCGGCGACAGAAAGACTTTGTTCCCCAATTGCCAATTCAAATTTAAACTTCAACAGACTTTGCAAACCCAAACGGGCTTTTTTCTCATCCACATCAGCCCGAACTTTTAAGCCTAAGCGATGATTGCCTGCATTTTCTGGTCGCAAACTAGGGGGTAAAATTGTGCCAAATCCACTATCTTGTAACCGCCATACCGCCGCTTTGATAAATTCATAGGCTTGAGTGGCAGTGAGGAGACAAAATTGCGGACGAGCGACGTGCAAACTAGGTTCAATGAAAGGATAAATTCGCGCTGCCAAGCCCAATCCTTTCAGAAAGGTTTCTTGGGGAAAATCAATTATTCGCCCTTGATAAACTAATCTTTCTACGGGATGATTCCAAATCGTGACGGCATCTACCCAAAATTCGGCATCGGTGACTGATTGCAAACAATATTGTAAAGTCCAATTGCTCTCTTTTTTGGTAGGTGGTTCTAAACGAAAACAGGTACGAAATAGCTTTTGTCCAAATTCAGATGGAGATGTAACTAAATGCTCTTTAACGGGGGCTGCCCAGACTTGTAAGGCACTTTCCAACCGTTTCACTTCAGTTTTAATCTGCAAATTTGATCCGGTAGAAAGTGCCTGCAACCATTCCTGAACTGATTTATCTGTAGTGGTTGGTGGAGGAATATTATTTGCCTGTTGGCGAACTTGCGCGTCTAGGATATGACTGAGAAATTCTAGGAGTAAGGTTTGGGGGGAATTATTAGCAATAATTTCTGCTAGGGGTTGATTACTGATAGTTAGGAGATAGGCACGACAAATCGCAGGCATTTGGTTGGTAAAATATTTTAAGCGATCGCGATCGCTCCCCCCATCCAACAAAGGCAACCATTGGGCAATTACTTCATCTCCCTCAGTTTGCAAAGTTGGTAAAAATTTGCAGCGAGCAATTAAATCTAAACTCCAGCGATAAACTTGGGACCAAAAGCGTAAATCCCCCCCTAAATAGTTGCCTGCTAACGTACTGAGGGGTAATGCCTGTAAAAACTTGGTGGCAGCTACAGGAGATAAAGTGATTCCGGCTACTTGCCAAGGTTGTAATTCTAAGGATGCTGAATCAGTTTCGGCGTTAAAAGATAGTAGGGGTTGTTCGCCAGCAGTCGGTAGCGCTACGGTAACAGTTTGCCAACTTTTCGATAAATCTAAACCCCTAGCTGCCAAAAAATCAGTTAATTCTTTGCGGCTCATGGCTAGAGTATGAATGGGGAAGATATCAGAGGGCGATCGCTCTTGAGTATAATTCAAAGAGCGCCACATTTCTCCCCAAATAAATAGATATCCACCCCGATTTTGTCCCAACCAACTACCGTGTAAAACTGCCATTTGTTAAAAATCCCTAAATTTCCTTTGATCGTCCATCAAAAACAGGACTTACGCCAATACAGTTCAGTTAACTAAGTTTGTAGTTGGGCTTCAGCCCTAATCCGGAGAGGGCTAAAGCCCAACTACGAACTTTTGCGTTCTTTGCTTCACGCGGGGGGATGGTTGTTGAGCTTGTCGAAACGTTGCCCCTACAGGAGTGCATCGACTCATTGCGACGCGCTATATATAAAAGTTACCTTATTTAATCTTACAGCAATCACTAAAGCAGGTCTTCTTTTGACATCACTCAAATTAGAGAATGGAAATGGAACAATCACAACATCTCCCTTTATAAATTCTGCCAAGCTTCATCCTCCTCTGATTTCAACCAATCCTTTTGCAATGCCGATTCGCTAAGAATGCTCAACTCTAAACCAACAGGATAGTTATCGCGCACTCCTCCAAAAACTTCTGGTTCAATTCCCTCCGCTTCTATATTTTCTTCTTGAACCTCAATTATCACCTCCTGTCCATCGGGAATATCAAGCTCCTTTAATAGCTCAATATTATTGCCGCGTTTAATACCTTTAAGTTGCATATTTGTATCCTCGACTAATTTCAGGTATGTGTAAAGTACGTCAGGGACAAAACCATGTATAAATCGAGATTGTCAAACTATGACCCACTCGCTGAACTAAATTGTAACCCACACTCTACCGAACTGATTACAAGTTCGATTATCTTTCCTCGTTTGATGCCTTTAATTTCCATAGTTTTTTCACTAACTAATTACAAATCCTGCCAAGCTTCTTCTTTGATGTTGACAGTTTCTATAAATTTTATGTCCCTAAACCTTATTTTACAGCGTATTCCAGTTAAGTGAGGTGCGTCAAGATGAGTAGGGTGGGAATTGCCCATCAGCGGTAAATCTACAAATATGAAAAAGCCGAATCTCCAGAATTGCCAATTTAACTGGCAGAAGACTCGGCAGGAAAGCATGACTAAAACTATTCATGTTCCACCACAAAGACATTGGCGTAAAGATTAGCCAGAATTTGCTTACCTTCTTGCGTTAATTCTAAATAGTGCATCCCATTTTTGACGTAGGGATGAACGACATTCCAGTAAAACTTGGGATAGTTTTTTCGCAAATCTCCGGGATGACGATAACCAAGGGTTTTATTCACTCCGGTTTCTTCAAATTCATAGAACAAAGCACTGATTTTTTGTAAGTAACGCGGGTCACTTAATTGTCCAATCAAATCGGCGGCTCGTACTAAACCCGGATAATTAATGGTGTCGAGATGATCTTCATCGGCGGGAACGGGAAACCGAGTTAATTCAATGTTCTGCTCGATTCTTTTGGCATCAATTAGGTAATGTCCGCCAAACCGTTCTTCTACAAATAATTTCCCTCGATCTACATGATAAATGGTGAGGCTGGCATCAGTAGAACCGGGAGGTAAGGCAATGGTGGTATTATCTAAACCAGTGGCATACAATCCCTCTTTAATTCGGTCTTGTTTACAAACTCCTTTGACATAACCAATATCGTGACACAGCAAGGAGATCATGCAGTGCAACCAGTCTTCGCAGGAAACGCCACCTTCCCGAATGTGCTTGCCCCAAAGAATTTCTTGTCCGACTAAGGTGACAAAAATAGTGTGTTCGACATTGTGATATAAAGCGTCGCTGTTGGCAATATTTTCTAAGGCCATATTACCAGCCCAACCAATTATTTCACCATAGTCTGGTCTGAGTCCGCCATAATTGCGGCGGTAGCCAGCTTGTAAGCCTTGAACGAAGTTATCAATGATGGCGGCGGTGAGATTAAACACAATTTTTTCCCCCTGACAAACTTTCCAGGATGCAAGTTGTTTCTAAAGGAATATCGATCCCCTGAATCGATAGGTCTTCATTCGTTGTAAACTCGGAGCTAGTTCTTGTCCATACTTTAAAAAGGGGGACTTTGAGCTAGTTGGACTTCCCAGTGTGGCACAGGGGTGAGGGGAGATTGACTGCCAGGTTGGTATCCAGAACTTAGGATGATGCTGGCGAGCAGTCTTTCTAGCTTGACTTCGATTATAAATAAGCCAGTTGAATTTTTGGTGCTAGTATTGATTGACATAAGTTATTCCTCTGAAATTATGACTTAAGGCGCGATCGCTCTCTATCCCTGGTATTCAGCCTGCTCCAGTGCTGATATCATTAGTTTGGCTGATATTTTAGGCAATGGGAACCAGAAAAACTCAGAAATTTCATTTTGTGACGAATTAATCCGATGGACTGGCAAATATCATCCACCTCAGAAAAGCTCAGGAAAGCTCAGTAATGGGGATTTCATATATAGAATTTTGTAGGGGCAATCCCCCTGTGGTTGCCCCGCCAGATGTGGTAGGCACGGGGGCGCTACCCCTACAGATTTCTACCAATTAATTTAGAGGCGCTATAGAATTCAATTTGTCATCAAACTATGGAAGTGGCAGAAGGATTGAAGTTGGCAGATGAATTAGTCTATGCCAAGACAGGAAAGCATCTCAATGATTTGGAAAGGGAAGTATTTATTGGTTCTTGGCAGGGAAAAGTTTATGAAGAAATTTATCCTTTGAATCCTGAGTATATCGAGAAGGATGTGGGGTATAAATTATGGAAGAAGCTCTCTAATGCCTTGGAAGAAAAGGTGAGTAAAAAAAGCTTTCGGGGGGCAATCGAGCGGGTTGATAGTCAAAATCGCGGACGAGGCAGAAGTGCTACTACTTCCCAACCAGCGGTTTGGCAGGATGGCAAAACCTCTTTTAGGGCTTATACTGCCTCTCCGCCGCCAGTGGTGGAAAAGTTTTCGGAAACATTAAAAATTTTTATATCTTACCGCGCTCAAGAACCAGATAATAGTTTAGCGGCTAAATTGCAGGAAGCGATCGCATCTACGGGATATCAAGTCTTTCTCTCGGCTTTAGGTAGTATGGTGGGGGAGAAAGGCTGGTTGGAACACTTGGATAATCAATTGCAGCAGTGCAATTATTTTTTGCTGTTGTTATCTCCCCAAACTGCCGCGAGTGAAATGGCAATTGAGGAACTGCGGCGAGTGAAAAGCTGGCGGGATAGAGCCGAAGATTTTCAGCCAGTGGTTTTGCCAATTCGGGTAAGTTGTCCGGCAAGTCTGGCGCTAAATCACGACTTGCGGGGGTACTTAGATGGCATTGTACAACGAGAATGGCGATCGCCTGCGGATACGGCAGATTTAATTCAAGAAATTTTGACTTTGCTGGCGGAAAAGGGAAATTGGAATGCAGTGCTGCCAGAGGAAGAGGAAAAAACTAGAGATTGGGAAACTGAGACTAAACCCCCAATTCCCAACCCTTTGCCAGTGGCAGAACCAGAATTACCCAGCGGACAAGTGCGTTTGGCTTCGGCTTTTTATGTGGAGCGATCGCCCTACGAATCCCAATGCTATAAAGAGATTTTACAACCTGGAGCGCTGATTCGGATCAAAGCCCCTCGGCAAATGGGTAAAACTTCTTTAATGGCGAGAATTTTATATCAAGCTAAGGAACAAGGTTATCGCACAGTTCCTTTGAGTTTTCAACACGCGGATACGGCGGTTTTTTCTAATTTAAATCAATTGTTGCGCTGGTTTTGTTCCCGAATCGCCAGAAAATTGCGTTTGCCCCAACAAATCGATGATTATTGGAGCGATACCTACGGCAGTAAGGATAACTGTACGGCTTATTTTGAAGATTGTTTGCTTTCCAATGACGATCAACCCTTAGTATTAGGATTGGATGAAGTAGATCGAGTTTTTCAATATCCCAAAATTGCCGATGATTTTTTTGGTTTGCTGCGAGCCTGGTATGAAGAAGCTGGTTATGGGGATAGCGATAGTGGGATGTGGCAAAAATTGCGAATGGTGGTAGTCCATTCCACGGAAGTTTATATTCCTTTGAATGTCAATCAATCGCCGTTTAATGTTGGGTTGCCGATTGAGTTGCCGGAATTTAGTGCCGAACAGGTGCAGGATTTAACTTGGCGACATGGATTGAATTGGCAAGGAGAAGAAGTGGCAGAATTAATGGCTTTAATTGGCGGACATCCTTATTTAGTCCGGGTGGCACTCTATCATTTAGCGCAACAAAATATTACCCTACCAGGGTTTTTAAAAACCGCGCCAACGGAGGCCGGACTTTATGACGATCATTTGCGGCGGCATTTATGGAGTTTGCAACAATATCCCGAATTGGCTAATGCTTTTTCTAGGGCAGTGAGAGCGATCGCCCCGGTAGAGTTAGAATCGATTCAAGCTTTTAAATTGCACAGCATGGGCTTGGTGCAAATGCAGGGTAATCAAGTTATACCACGGTTTAATTTGTACCGTCAATATTTCTGCGATCGCCTGACTACGAGATCCTAGTTTTCGTGATGGGGAGGTGGGGGGATGGGGTGATGGGGAGTTGGGGAGTTGGGGTGATGGGGGCGGATGGGGTGATGGGGAGATAGGGTGATGGGATGATGGGGAGTTGGATCTATTTTAGCGATCGCCCAGCGGCAAAAATCTGTTCGGCAGTAAATGGGTATCCCCGATTTGGTTTCCATTCCAGAAATTCTTCAACAGTGGTGATTTTGGGTGATATTTGTAACATTAGCTTCTCTCTTGAATCAAAAATTTGCCTAATCGCCAATTCTCAAGTTGTTTTACTGCCATTGTCTATTTCCTCCCTTTTTGCCCATTCCATTTGCCTGAGAATTCCCCGCAATAAAGCAACTTCCGCTGCCGAAAGATTGGCACGATGAAATAAACTCCGAAATTTCTCCATCCGACTAGCAGCGGTATGGGGATGAAGATAGCCAATTTTTAATAATACTGCTTCTAAATGTTGATAATATCCTTCTAAAACTTCCAAATTCGCCACTTCTATCACTGGCTCAGGGTGAAGCGCGATCGCTTCTCTACTACAATACAATTCATAACAACAAATTCCCACTGCCTGCGCCAAATTCAAAGAAGGATAATCGGGATGGCTGGGAATGCGAATACAGCGCTGGGCATAACTTAATTCTAGATTGTTTAAACCCCGATCTTCCCTGCCAAAAATTAAAGCTGAGGGGGCGGCGAGCAACCAAGGTAAAGTTGTGCGAGGATCTTCTAAGGGAACATCATGCGATCGCGTTCTGGCAGTAGTGGCGATCGCTCGCTGACAACCTTGCAAAGCTGCTGGTAAACTATCTACTATCGTAGCATTTTCCAGGATATCGATCGCATGAACCGCCATTTGTCGCGCTGCATCGGAAAGGCGATCGCATTGAGGATTAACTAATATTAAATTCCGCAATCCCATATTTTTCATTGCGCGAGCAATCGAACCTACATTTAATTCCCCCGCTGGTTCCACCAAGACAATTTTCACTCTGGCTAATGCTGCTTCTGCTATCATTTTATTTGCTTTCTAACTTGCTGGCGAAAGGCTCTCAAAGCTGGACTTCTCCCAAGGACAATACTTTGTTCTACAAACTCAACAATTAGGGGCGCGATCGCCAATCCCGGAAAAGCTAAACTGGTTTCAGATTCCAGATATTTTCCCTGATAATAAAATATTTTAACTGATTATTGTTTTAGAATTGCCTATGCAGATCATACTGGCAACCAGAGGTGAAATTTATGGCAGCAGCACAAGTACAACCTAAATTGATTATTCACGGTGGCGCTGGCAGTGCCATCAAAAGTAAAGAGGATATCGCCGCAGTTCGCCAATGTCTGTATAAAGTATTAGAAGATGTTTATGGATTGCTACTCTCTGGGGCAACGGCTCAGGCGGCGGTAGTGCGCGGCTGTCACTTACTAGAAGATGAACCTCGTTTTAACGCGGGTACAGGTTCAGTATTGCAGTCCGATGGACAAATTCGGATGAGCGCTTCCCTAATGGATGGGGCAAATCAACGCTTCAGCGGCACAATTAATGTTTCCCGCATCCAACATCCAATTGATTTAGCCCAAGCTTTGCAAAATGCTAGCGATCGCGTACTCTCAGATTACGGAGCCGCTGAATTAGTCCGGGAATTGCAACTACCAATTTATAACCCTTTAACTGAAAATCGCCTCCAGGAATGGTTAGAGGAACGACAAGAGAATTTTACCAAAAAAATGGCTGGAGTCGTTGCCGAATCCCATGCCGGACGAGGCACAATTGGCGTAGTTGCCCTAGATAACCAGGGAAATTTAGCGGCAGGCACTTCCACCGGAGGCAAGGGTTTTGAAAGGATTGGGCGAGTCAGCGATTCTGCCATGCCTGCCGGAAATTATGCCAACAAACAGGCAGCCATTAGTTGTACAGGCATCGGCGAAGACATCATTGATGAATGCTTGGCAGCCAAAATCGTCATCCGAGTCACCGATGGCTTATCCCTCAGTGCCGCTTTTGAACGTTCTTTGCAAGAATCTCAGCAAAATGGACGAGATTTAGGCGCAATTGGTTTAGATGCCACCGGAGCGATCGCCTGGGGAAGAACTAGCGAAATCCTAGTGGCAGCATACCACACAGGCGAGCAAATGGGCGACACCCTGGAATGGACAGAAGACAAACTAACTGGATTTGTGACCCATATTCCTTAAAATAGGGCTGGCTGAAAAAGCCAGCCAGTTGGGTGCGTTAGCGCCAGCGTAACGCACTAAGACACTTTATATCATGTCTGGTCGAACAACCATGATTAATCACTCGTTCCTAGGCTCTGCCTAGGAATGCCTACGAGAGGCTCTGCCTCGACGCTCTCCAAGCGAGGCGCTGCCTAGGAAACAGTTTAAATTGACTTAAGTGCCGTCATTTATAATGAGGGTATGCAAAATACTTTTTGCATATATAATAGACATAGAATTTATTTGAATGCTTGCTTTAGGCGATCGCATTCATGGAAACTTCGGCATTGCTATTTAAGTAACTTTGCATGGACAGGGTGCATTAAAGAACTGAATAGTGATTTTAGGAGATGATTCAGCGACTATGAATAAAACACTAACCATTGGATTAGTGCTTAGTGGGTTTGTATTGATTTTCACAAATCCATCAAAAGATGCTTATGTCGATTCCGTTTCACAGAAAATTTGTTCCGATTCCAATGACTTCTCTGAAGTCGTGAAAAAAATTGTTTGCATCTCCAACAAAGGTTCGATAGACACAGGAATCAGACTCACGACTCGTCGAGACAATTATCTGTTTTTTAGTTTTTATGTCACGAAGCTTCCAGTGATTGATACTGAATACCGCACAATTGGTATTTTAGGCAATTTTATTCCTGTTAAATAGCCTATATTCCCCAGGTATTTAGAAGGTTAATCAACCAGACAGGATATCAGCCTTCCCCAAAAGCCTGAAATGACTAATAGAAAATCATTTCAGGCTTTTGAATTTAGGCAGGACTTACGCAGTTGCTCCGCATATAGCTTTTATGGTGCGTTACGCTGCGCTAACACACCCTACGAATAGAGGTATTGCGTAAGTCCTGTTAGGGTTAGAAATACTCGGCAGTGATGGTGATATTTGGACTATTATCAAACACCTTCACAAAGCTGATATTGATACTAAAGTTAAATGCTTCAATCCAATAGCCGTCTCCACGCTTATCCTCAACAAGCTGACGTTCAAAATCAGGTTTAAGGAAATCGGTCATGATTTATTTGCGTTTTCGGTTTAATTGTAATTTTTGAGACAAATTATGTCATACGCCATAATTCGATTCTCCAATCTATCTTATCGAGAACTTAAAAGAAGTCAAGGGTGGGAATGTTATTTTAATCTGAATTTAATTCTTTTTTAAGAGTTTACGATTTAATATAACGAAATGGACTGATAGAGTCAAAATAACTAGGCGATCGCCGTAAATTTAAGATCGTAGAAAAGCAGCGATGGTATATTACACCATCGCTGCTTTTCGCAAACTTGTTGGTTAAGCTTTCAATTTTTTCAAAGTTTCCGCTAGGGTAGCACCCAATTGCTCAATCGATGCTGCCTGCTGAGGATTTTTGATTGTGCCATCAGGGTTGAAGGCTTCCACCATGTTAGGTAGGGCGATTTGATCTGGTAAGACAATCACTCTAATATTACTCAAGAGCGATCGCAATCCCACTAAACCTCGCAATCCTCCCAAGGCTCCGGGAGAGGTACTCATAATCACGGCGACTTTACCACTAAAAGCTGCTAAAGGGGCTTGCTGTGGGCTAGGACGAGATACCCAGTCAATAGCATTTTTTAATACTCCCGAAAAGGTACTATTGTACTCTGGGGAAGCAATTAACAGTCCATCGTGGGCAATCATTAAATCTTGGAGTTTGCGGGCATTCACGGGCAAACCTTCCCGTTCTTCCAAGTCTCCATCATACAGGGGCATGGCAAAGTCCCGCAAGTCGGCAAATTTGACTTCGGCTCCGACTTTTCTGGCTCCTTCCAAAGCCACTTTTACCAGCTTTTTGTTGTAGGAGTCGGTGCGAGTGCTGCCAGCGAATCCGAGGATTTTGGGCGTGTAAGTCATGGGTGATATTAATTTGGTTTTTCTGTTCAGCTACCTATGTCTTGGTGTTACTATAGCGGTTATCGATTTAGTACACCTCTAGGGGGCGAATGCCATTCGCCCCTACTCTTAAATCGCAATTCAAGGATTTTTCACTAATACTCCTGGTTCTCGTTGAATGGGCAAAACATTTAACAAGTCTAGTTGGGAACAATATTTTAAATCTTCTTGGCAGTTGAGCCGGAGCAGGCGCTGACCATGACTGGCAAGGTGGAATAATCCTAATAAGTTATCTTGCCATTGTAAGTACAAGGCGATCACGCTGGCTACTTCGTCATTACCAGCCAAGTCGCCCAAGGAAACCCCCAGTCGATCGACTAAACTACTGGCGATCGCGCCCGCACAAACGGTATCCTCTAAAGAGAAGCTACCTTCCCAACCGGAACCTAAAATCCAAATAGTTGCTGGTTTGTGGGCAAGAAGATGTTCTACGACGGCGGCGCGATTAATAATGGCGGCTGCTAGTACCGTAGAAGCAGTTTCCACTCTTTGCAAAGCGCGAGTACCGTTGGTGGTACTAATAAATAACCGCTTGCCGTTCATCAGTTCTGGGGTACAATCGAGGGGAGAATTGCCCAAGTCGCAGCCTTCTACCTTTGCCCCGCCCCGTTCGCCAGCCCGCAATCTTTTCGATGTAGGCCATTCGGCGCTAATTTTCACCAACTTGTCTAAATCGCTGAAAACCTGTACTGCTTCCGCACCAGCATGGAGAGCCGTAGCAATGGTGGTAGTGGCGCGGAGGACATCGACAGCGATCGCGCAATCCGGTACGCTATCGGCTGGGGTAAGTTCTGGGGTATGGTAAACAAATAGCTTCACTGGCTGGCGGTAAAAAGATGATTACAGCCATTGTAGGCAAAGGCGCGATCGCAATTCCTCCGGGAGCATAATTATATTTAATAGTTAGAATCAAAAATTTTCCAGCAAGGCGATCGCTTCGTGAATATTTTTTCGCACCGATTGAGCCGAAGCGTGTAAATCTGTTAATTCTGTCTCAGTTAGTTGCAGTTCCACCACACTTTCCACCCCGGAAGCACCTAAACGACAGGGAACTCCCACAAAAATGTCTGTTAATCCATATTTACCATCCAGGTAAGCACAGGCAGGCAGCAAGCGCGACTGATTGCCCAAAATTGTTGCTATCATCACGGCAGTTGCCGACGCTGGTGCATAATACGCGCCGCCAGTTTTGAGTAATTGGACAATTTCCCCGCCGCCGTTGCGGGTGTGCGTCACCAACTTCTCAATGGTGGCAGCATCCATCAGTTCGCTAATGGGAATCCCATTCACTGTACAGTATCGCGGCAAAGGAACCATTAAATCTCCATGTCCGCCCAAAACCATCGCATTAACTTCAAAAATTCCGACTCCCAAGGCTTCGGCAATGAAGGTTTGCAGCCGTGCTGAGTCAAGCATCCCTGCCATCCCGATGACGCGCTCTGAGGGTAAACCCGTGGCTTTCCACGCCAAGTAGGTTAAGGCATCCAAGGGGTTAGTAATAATAATTAAAATAGCACTGGGAGAGTGGGCGATCGCTTGTTTGGCGGCGGCGATGACAATTTCGGCATTGGTTTTCAGCAATTCATCTCTGGTTATGCCCGGTTTGCGAGGAAATCCAGCGGCGATCGCCACAATATCAGATCCTGCTGTCTCAGCATAATCTGTTGTTCCCATAATTTGACAATCGTGCCGTTCAATTCCCCTGGCTTCGGAAAGATCTAAAGCTATACCCTGGGGCATTCCTGGCACTACATCCAACAACACCACATCCGCCAAATTTTTTTCGATAATTCTTTGGGCGAGGGTACTGCCAACTTTGCCAGCCCCAATAATTGAGACGCGATGCTTGGAAGATAATGGGAGGGGCATAGGTAATGGGGCAATGGGGAATACTTAAAATTGAATCAAGACGTTCCATGATCGTACACTTCAAAAGATCTATCTAGCCATACAATCCGAAAAATTGCTTCATCCCGATAACCAACCATTGGCTTTAAACCACTAAATCGGAATGCAATCAGATTTACATCTTCTGTAATATAATTGGGAATAGGGACTCGAAAGCTATTGCGGTCAATAATTTCATACCCAACTCCATGACGAGGTGCAAGACGAAGTTCTCTCCAAGATAACTGACTGAGTTTGTATAGTGTAGATACTAATGCTGCTTTTTCATCTTTATCGCAGTTATCTAAACCGTGAGTTTTATCAAGATATCGAAAACAAAAAATTGGCGGTTCTAAATCATAATTTCGGGTACTTGGCAAAGGTGGGGGTGGCGCAATACGCTTTCCCTTTCTCAGTTCTTTACCTTTGATCTTCCCCATAACTATTTGACGAGTTGAGTTTCAAAATATACCTTCATCAAATCATGCGATATTTCTTCATTCAGAGCAGTTTCTTTCCAAGGTAGTTCTTGATGGGCAAAACGCATGAGTGTTGGGGCAGTGTATTGTCCATACACTTCGTAAACTTCATCAAGTAAATCTTGCGTTTTTTGATCGTATTGGTCTATATTCAAACTATCAGGCTGTGGAAGAGGATTTGAACCATATTGGCTGTATATCTGGTAAACCTCTGGCACAACAGGTCCGTATTGCCAAGCTTCAATTTTTTCAGGAAATAGGGGCTTGCCCAATAGAACTAAATGAAATCCCTGAGCATAGTAAAGCAACTTCTGAAGTTTCAGATTGGTAATGAAATCCTCTTTTTCAGGAGAAGCAAGTGTAATGAAATATTTAGCTATATCCAAACCATTGTACATAATTTTAAACTCATCCATTAACCTTTTCCAAATAATTTAACTTACAGCAAATTGCGATCGCCTATACCACAAGGGCATTGGTCAAATTTAAGAATAAAATGGTTTATTCTGTAGTATATTTGGTGGCAATTTGCTGCAAGTTTGAAAAAGACTATTTAGCGATCGCCAATTGGTCAAGGCGCAACCAAACATTGGGTGTCGGCACGCGAAACTTAACTAGGGCATAATCTCCCCGCAAGTCTACTACTTCGCCATCGGTGTCAAATAGATAGGAGGGGAAACGAGAATCGCTCGCCTGAGCTTCTAGACTGTTTTCCAGCTTTTCTCGCACTGCGCGGACTAATTCGCCTTTTTTGAGTGCCATATTCTTGTTCTGCTTAAACTATCTCTAGGGTGTGTTAGCGTTAGCGTAACGCACCATCAACATTTACTCAACTAGCACATTTGGAGACGTTCCACCGGAGACGTTCCACCGGAACGTCTCTACGAACTTGGATAGACTAGCATTTTAGACTAGACGTGGCACTACACTCTATCCCCTATTCCCTATTCCCTACACTCTATTCCCTATTCCCTACACTCTATTCCCTATTCCCTATTCCCTATTCCCTATTCCCTATTCCCTATTCCCTATTCCCTATTCCCTATTCCCTATTCC
>CAKZHE010000109.1 GCA_936920195.1 uncultured cyanobacterium
CAAAAAGTCTGCTTCACTATTTATAAATTTCGAAACTCCAAATCCCCAACTCCCCAACTCCCCATCACCCCATCACCCTATCACCCCATCACCCCATCACCCCATCACCCCATCTCCCCATCACCCCATCACCTCTCCCGAAGAAATGGACTCTGCTACTTTCACCTTAACTGTCCCGGCTACTACTGCCAATCTGGGGTCTGGTTTTGACTGCATTGGTTTAGCCTTAGCAATGTACAACCAATTTACCTTTACTCGCCTCACTGATAGTACCGCCCCACCAGTCACGATTAAAGTTAGCGGCACAGAAGCAGAGCGGGTGGAAACCAATGAAAACAACTTGGTTTATCAGTCCTTTGCCAAATTTTACGATCGCATCGGACAAATCCCACCCCCCATAGCAATTGAAATTAAATTAGGCATCCCCCTAGCGAGGGGTTTAGGTAGTTCGGCAACCGCGATCGCTGGCGGGTTAGTTGGTGCTAACCTGTTGGCAGGAAAACCCCTCAGTTCCACTGAAGTCATTAAACTAGCGATCGCCCTAGAAGGACATCCCGATAATATCGTCCCCGCCCTATTGGGTGGTTGTCTTCTCTCCGCCAGCAATGGAGCAGATTGGTCAATTTGCGAGATTCCTTGGCATCCCAATATTGTGCCAGTCATTGCCATCCCCGATTTTGAACTTTCAACCCAAGAAGCGCGGCGAGTCTTACCCACCGAATATAGTCGCGCCGATGCCATTTTCAATATCGCCCACTTTGGCTTACTCCTCCGGGGTTTAGAAACAGGTAAAGCCGAATGGATTGCCACCGCTCTGCAAGACAAAATTCACCAACCCTATCGTAAAGTCTTAATTCCTGGTTACGATACCGTGGAAGCCGCTGCTCGCAGGGCAGGAGCCTACGGGATGGTAATTAGTGGTGCTGGTCCCACACTGCTCGCCCTTGCCCCCCCTGCCGCTGCCGAAAAAGTAGCCCAGGCAATGGAGAAAGCATGGCAAACTGTGGGAATTGGAGCGACTGCCCAGGCAATCGCCATTGATAATCAAGGAACGGGAAATTTCAAAAATTAAGTTTTATGTTTTTCTGTGTGTATTTCTACTTAAAAATTCCAGATTTTCTGGGAAAATTGGGCGATCGCCATCCGGGTTTTGCCTATTCCCTTTAGGGACAGATTGCAGGATATCCCAATAGGAAATTGCTAAAATGCCTATCCAAACAGGAATTGGGGGTTAAATTCAAAATTCAAATTCTAATTTGTAAATTTCTTGATTTTTGATTAAGCTTGGTTATGATTCGTATATATAAAAATTTTCCCGATCCCCTTTTTTGTAAGATTATCTTAAGTTTTCACCCTCGTGCCGCGTATGCCCAAGATCCTCATCGTTGATGATGACACCACAACTCGTTTAGTTCTCACCAGAACGCTGCAAAGGGAAGGCCATGACGTAACAGCGGTCAAGAACGGCGAGGAAGGTCTGATATCAGCTCGGCAACTGCATCCAGATTTAATCATTTGCGACTGGATGATGCCGCTGATGGATGGCTTGGAGTTGTGCAGGCAAATTAAGACCGATCCTACCCTATCAAGTATATTTTTTATCCTCCTCACAGGGCGAGAAAAAGTTTCTGACCGGGTTGAGGGACTAGATACTGGCGCTGATGAATTTTTGTTAAAACCCATTGACCCCCATGAATTGCTCGCGCGAGTCCGAGCCGGGTTGCGCCAGGGGACTTTGATGAAAGAATTAAATGTGGCTAATCAGGCACTGATGCAGGCCAACGAGCGGCTGCTAGCCCGGAATGAGTTGTTAGAATCCCTATCGCTAACAGATCAGCTAACAGGCTTGCTCAACCGTCGCGCCCTAGAACAAGCTTTACCCCATTTACTACCCCAAAGTAGCGAACGGGACTTAAATGCTCGCTATCGCTATTTGTGCCTATTTGTAATTGATATCGATCATTTTAAACAGGTAAATGATAATTATGGTCATTTAACCGGAGATTGGGTACTACAAGCGATCGCCAGTAAATTGCAAGCCAACATTCGCACCAATAGCTTACTCTATCGGTACGGCGGCGAAGAATTTATTTGCATTACTCCTGGTATCAATCCCCAAAATGCTTGGATATATGGGGAATTTTTGCGGTCAACTATTGCCGAACGTCCGATTCAAGTTTCTGGCGACCTATTAATTCCGATTACAATTAGTATTGGAGCCGCGATCGCTAGCGAATTCAATCAATTAAACGATCGAGATTTATTGCTTCAAGCTGACGAAGCCCTGTATCGCGCCAAACGGGAAGGACGGAATCGGTTTCGACTTTCCCCCCATCCCGAATTCATGAAAAACTGTTTAATTGCCAATACCAAACCTAGCGATAGTGGAGCGCTCGCCCAGGACTTCGCCATGCCCTAGTCCAGCCATAACGATAAATTAAATTATTTTCCTTGTATCCAAGAATACATATTCTCTAAAAGAGCTTTGTTAGCATTCGCACACTAGAATTTCTACAATTTAGGGTGTGAGGATTGATGTCTGGCAATTCCTGGTATTGTTGGGGAATTCCCCCAGCGACTATTTGGGCATTTTTATTAGCTGCTAGTTCTGCCACTGCCGCTGAGAACCCCAAAACAACTCATCCACAGCCATCTCCGATGGTTGCCAAAATTCCGGTTCAGAGCATAAATACTGCTTCACCAATCTTTACTGCCCATCCCAATAATTTCAGGGCAGATACCGCCCCAACCAAGCCATCAAACTCAACTTTATTAGCTGACTTAAATCCCTCGGAAACTAACAACCAATTTGGGGAAATTGATGCTAGTGACGAGATGGAACAAATTACCAATGTTTCTCAGCTAACCGATGTCAAACCGACAGATTGGGCCTATGGAGCATTGCGGGATTTAGTCGAACGCTACGGCTGCATTGCTGGTTACCCCGACAGCTTATTTCGCGGCAACCGAGCCGTAACGCGCTATGAATTTGCCGCTGGCGTGAAACAATGTTTAAGCCAAATTGAAACCTTACTGCAAGGCAGTTCGGCGGCGGCTTCTAAGCAAGACTTAGATCAACTGCAACAGCTATTGCGAGAATTTCAAGTAGAAGTTGCCACTCTCCGAGGACGGATAGATGGCGTAGAAGCGCGGACAGCCGAACTAGAAGCGCAACAGTTTTCTGCCACTACCAAACTCAATGGTTTAGCTTGGATTAACATTACCGGAGCATTTCCCAGCAGTGGACAAGTCCAACGGGAAGGCGTACCAGGAGCAGCAATTGTAGACGGCACAGGTTTATTTGCTAGCGCCTTTCGGGTAGCGGCGGGGACTGGTGCTGGGCCAAATAAGGATACTGCCACCTCCTTCGCCACTAATCCCAACACCACCATGAGCGCCCTATCATGGTTGCTGTTGAATACTTCCTTTACTGGCAAAGACTCCCTATATACTTTGCTGGCAGCAGGTAACGGACTTTCTCCAGCCAACCTGTTTTTATCGGCAGGCAACTTCAATAACTCCGGTACTCCTTTCCTTGACCACTCTGCTGGCCCCTTTAACGGTTCAACTCAAGTCATCATTCGAGAACTTTCCTACACTTTTCCCCTCAGCAATCAAGTTAAACTAACCGTTGGTCCTCGAATCAACCAATTTCGCTATTTTGATGACAACCGCTTTACTTTCTTTCTCAACGGTGCTAGCAGCTTTCAATCTAACAGTAGTTCCTTGAGCGACAATATTAAGCGAGGAGCCGGGGCAGTTTTGCAATGGCAACTCAGCAATCAATTGAAGTTGAATTTAGGCTACTTGGGTGAAAGTCATGAATTTAGTCTTAGTCCTTCCGCCCTAGCTCCTACCAGCGGACGGGGGCTATTTGGCGGAACAAACCAAGCCATTGTGGAATTGGATTATGCCGTTAACCCCAATTTGAATTTGCGGTTTTACTACGGACGAAATAATTTAGAAACCAGCAGTCTCAACGCTAATTTGAATTCCAATATTAAACAGTTGAGCGGCTATTCTTCCATTCAAGGGGTAGTTGATGCGGGTTCCGGTTGCGGTGTAGGCGTGACCACCAATTGTAACGTTAACAATGCTACGGCTGATATCTTCTTGTTTAATTTCGATTGGTTGTTGAACAAGAATTTCGGTTTATTTGGGCGCTATACTTTGGCTAGTCACCAAATCACCCCAACGAATACGGCTCTACCCGGAGGTAAATTAGATGTGCAATCTTTGCAATTTGGTTTAGCCTTCCCCGATTTGGGCAAACCAGGGGCAATGGGAACCCTATCTTTGGTCATGCCCTATAACTATACGGCAGGGCAGAAATTTTTAGTGGCTGGGGCAGGAGATGGCGCAACCCAATACGATTTGGAAGCCAATTATGTTTATCCGCTGACAGATAATATCGATATTGCGCCAGCCTTTTATGCCATTTTCAATCCCAATAACTTTGGCAGCAATCCCACAGTATATGTAGGAACTTTGCGAACGCAGTTTAAGTTTTAAAACGGGGACAAACTTGGAAACTGTACTTCTGGCAGTGAACGGCACATTAATGCGGGGGTTGGAGTTAAATGGCAATCTCTTGGCAGTGGCAGCTACTTTTGTGAAAGTCACCCAAACTGAACCAAAATATCGTTTGTGGTCAATCGGCGATCGCCATCCGGCTATGATCAAAGTTGCTAGTGGGGGAAATGCGATCGCAGTTGAAGTTTGGGCAGTTCCAGTAGTTGGTATTACCCAGATTTTGCAACAAGAACCCCCTGGACTCTGTATTGGCAAAGTGCGCTTAATCGATGGACAAGAAGTCTTAGGAGTTTTGGGAGAATCGTGGTTATGTGAAGGACAGCTAGAAATTACTGATTGGGGTGGTTGGCGCAATTATACTACCCGATGAATCAGAGTAGGGGCAATCCCCCCGTGGTTGCCCCGTCAGATTGGGGTAGGCACGGGGGCGCTACCCCCCTACAGATGTTTACAAAATTGCTAGTTGAATCAGGAGATCTGAAATTGAAAAATAAACATCGACTAATTCTGTCTCGCCGTCAAACAATTCGAGGGATTTTAGCTACTACAGCCTTTGGAGTTAGTTCACGCCTGTGGACTGGTTGTACGCCCAATGAAACTCCCAACAATAAAACTGGTTCTAGTCCTAGTGGTGGCGGCAAAACTATCTCTATGGGCTTTATTTACGTTGGCCCAAAGGATGATTACGGCTACAATCAAGCCCATGCCGAAGGTAAAGCTGGAGTATCTAAATTACCTTGGGTGAAAAGTGTCGAAGAAGCGAATATTCCTGAAACTACCGCCGTTCAGGAAACCATGCGAAATATGATTAACCAAGATGGTGTTACAGTCATATTTCCCACCTCCTTTGGCTATTTTGATCCCCATATTTTGAAAGTTGCCCAAGAGTATCCTGATATTCAGTTTTTCCATTGCGGCGGATTGTATCAAGAAGGCAAACATCCTAAAAATATTGCCAGTTATTTCGGCTATATTGACGAGGCAGAATATGTGGCAGGAATTGTTGCCGCCCATACATCCAAAACCGGAAAACTAGGCTTTATTGCTGCCAAAGCGATTCCGCAAGTTCTCCGCAATATCAATAGTTTTACATTAGGAGCGCGTTCCGTTAACCCCAAAATTACTACCCAAGTAATTTTCACCGGAGATTGGTCTTTACCAATTAAAGAAGCTGAAGCAGCTAATAGTATGGTTGACCAAGGAATTGATGTGTTAACCTGCCATGTAGACAGCCCGAAAGTAGTGGTCGAAACGGCAGAAAAACGGGGAGTATTTTCTTCTGGTTTCCACTCCAATCAAAGTGTATTAGCTCCGAAAGGCTTTCTGACTGGGGCAGAATGGGATTGGACAACAGTTTATTCCAAGTTTGCCGAAATGGTGCGCGATGGGAAAAACGTCAAAGATGGCACAATTCCCCATATTATTCGCGGCGGATTCAAAGAAGGATTTTGCAAGTTATCACCCTATGGTTCAGCGGTAAGCGATAAGGCTAAGAAAGCTGCGGAAGCAGCTAAAGCTAAATTTATGGATGGTAGCATGGTGATTTACCAAGGGGAAATTAAAGACAATACTGGCAAAGTAATTATTCCCAAGGGGAAAGAATATAAGCAGCAAGACATTGAATTGGAAAAAATGAGTTGGTTGGTAGAAGGGGTTCTTGGCAGTACAAAATAACAATTTCTCGCTCCCACCTCCCCATCAATCACCCCAACTCCCTATCACCCCATCACCCCACCTCCCCATCCCCTGCTTATGCTGTATGGTAATAATTGGCGATCGCTCTTAGAAGCAATTTTGATTCCTTTAGCCGCATTGATTTTTTCCCTGGTACTCTTTGGCGGCTTTTGCGCCATTGCCGGGGCAAACCCTTTTGAAGTTTATGGCTCAATTTATAAAGCTGCTTTTGGCAGTTGGTATTCGTTTCAAAATACTTTGATTCGTGCCGCGCCTCTAATGCTAAGTTCCCTATGTACCGCTTTACCCGCTCGCCTAGGATTGGTAATTATTGGCAATGAAGGCGCGTTAGTAGTTGGCGGTTTAGGCGCAGTGGCAACAGGATTAGCTTTATCTTCCGCACCGCCAACTATCATTCAAATTGGGATGGCGTTGGGGGGGATGTTGTGCGGCGGTTTGTGGATTGGAGCCGTGGGAGCATTGCGCCACTACCGAGCCGTGAATGAGACAATTAGTAGCCTGTTGCTCAATTATATTGCGATCGCCCTCCTCAACCAACTGGTTGAAGGTCCAATGCGCGATCCAACGAGCTTAAATAAGCCTTCCAGCTATCCCATTCCCGACATCGCCATGTTGGGCAAAATCCCCGGCAGTAGCATTGTCCATTATGGATTAATTTACGGGATCATTGCCTGCGCGATCGCCTATTTCCTAATTCAGCGCACTACCTTCGGCTTTGCCGCTCGTACCGCCGGAGGGAATGTCCGCGCCGCCAAAATTGCCGGATTGCCTGTAGGGAAATTAACTATGGCAATTTGTTTCCTCGGCGGTTCCTGCGCCGGATTAGCGGGCATGGTAGAAGTAGCCGCAGTTCATGGGCGAGCCAACGAATCCCTGAATGCGGGTTATGGTTACGGCGGGATTTTAGTTGCCTTCATAGCCCGTCATAATCCCCTGGCAGCATCCCTAGTCTCTATCTTACTAGGGGGAATCCTAGCTAGCGGCGGAATTTTGCAGCGATCGCACAATCTTCCCGATGCCACCGTTTTAGTCTTTCAAGGCTTAGTTTTCCTAGTTATTCTGTTCAGCGATTCCCTCTACGGCAAGTTCTCCATCTTTAAACAACCTGCTCCTTCTACAACTATTCCCGCTGTAAGTGATGGGGTGGCAGGGTAATGAGTCTGACACCACCAAGGCACAAAGACACAAAGAAAGGAAAAAATTATGACAACGGAAATAGGTTTATGGGGAGTACCCCTAGCAATTATTGGCGGTACTCTTCGAGGTAGCGTACCCTTTTTGTTTGTCAGTTTGGGCGAATGCCTAACTGAAAAAAGCGGCAAAATCAACTTGGGATTAGAAGGAACTCTGCTCACCGGAGCAATGAGCGCCTACGCCATTGCCTATAAAACAGGTTCTCCCTGGTTAGGCGTATTAGTCGCGGGATTAGCTGGTATGGCACTAGGCTTTATTCATGCTTGGTTATCCCAACAACCCAAAGTGAATGATATTGCCGTTGGCATTGCCATGATTATCTTTGGTAGCGGGATTGCCTTCTTTTTGGGCAAACCCTTTATTCAACCCTCTGCACCACAACTGCCTACCTTTGAATTAGGCGCATGGAGCAACTTACCTCCAGTACAATCAGCCTTAAAAATTAGTCCCTTGTTGCTTTTAGGACTAGCTTTAGCACCTTTAATGCAATGGTTTTTTACTTCTACCCGTTGGGGTTTATACGTCAGAGCCGTCGGTGATAGCCCCGATGCCGCTAGAGCAATGGGGATTTCCATCAACCGGGTGCGAATGCTTTCCATCGTTGCCGGCAGCTTTTTAGCTGGCATTGGTGGGGCATATTTATCACTGTACTATCCCGGCAGTTGGTCAGAACGAATTTCCAGCGGACAAGGATTAATGGCAGTTGCCCTAGTTATTTTCGCTCGTTGGAATCCCATTCAGTGTATGTATGCCGCTTTGTTATTTGGAGGAGCGCAAGCCATTGGACCAGCATTGCAATCTGTGGGAGTGAATTCCTACTACTATCTCTTTAATGCTTCACCCTATATTCTCACCTTGGCAATTATGATTATTACTTGTTCTCCCAAAAAGACTCTCAGCGGTGCGCCTGGAGCCTTGGGCAGCAGCTAAAGACGAATCATTACCATCTTGTCGCTACAAATTTCATCCAATTTTACTACCCCTGTAGCGACAGTTTTGTGTAGCATTCCCTTTGCGTTCTTTGCGCTCCCTTTGCGCCCTTTGCGTTAAAAACTATTTCCCCTTTGCCAAATCAATATTAATAAACGGCAACGCCCCATTACCACCCAAAACCGTCGGAAACTTCCCATCCCATTTTTCAATCGCTTGCTGTTGCAACAACACCGGAGTTAAAGTTTCCCGCTGCAACCTTTGGGCTTCCGCTCGCCCTTGAGCGCGATTCACTTCTGCCTCTGCATCCTTCGTTGCTTTCAACGCAATAAACTCCGCTTTCTTGGCATCCTGTTCCGCAATTTGTTTCGCTTCTACCGCTTCGCTAAATCGTTCCGAAAAATGTACATTTACCAAGGAAATATCATCAACCGGAATATTATAATTAGCTAATCGATTCGTTAAAGCAATATCTACCCCTGTCTTCACCTCTTCCCGCTTGGTAATAATTTCCTCCGCCGTGTACTTTGCCATTACCGCTTTCAGCACCTCTTCCACCGCTGGATTAATAATCCGCTGGACAACTTCCCCTTCATTGCCAATTTGTTGAAAGATGGTATTCGCCTTTTCTGGGAGAATGTGCCAGTTCAGCGCCACATCAGTAAAGACATCCTGCAAATCCTTAGAAGCAGCCTGAGCCGGGATTTGATGCTTTTGGACTCGCACGCTCATTTTCTCCACCGTTGTCACAATGGGAATAATTGTATGAATACCTTCTCCTAAGACTATTTCCTGGACCTTGCCAAACTCCATTAATACTCCCCGCTCCCCAGCATTGATAATGACGAAGGGTTTAAACAGGATTCCTAAAGCGAGGATGACGACGGCGATCGCACTGGCAATATAAAAGCTAGTATTTGATTTCATTGGTAATTCCCCATAGTCTTAAAAAAGACAAGGCGTGGGCATCATGCCCACGCCTGTCAATATATTCATTAAACTACTATTTTTCAAAAATGTCAAGTAGTTTGGGTAATTTTTCACAATTTAAAACTAGAATTAAAAATACCTAGAATAAACAGCGGGATGGAAATCAAACAGCGCCACTCATGGCCTTCAACAATAGCCGAAGCTACCGCCATTCAAGAAGAACTGAGAGGAGAAGTAATAGTTACCGACCAATTAGGAACAGTGGAGTATGTAGCCGGAGTAGATATGGGATTTGAAGCCGACGGAACCATTTCCCGCGCTGCCGTTGCCGTGTTGAGTTTTCCTGACTTAAAACTGCAAGAACAAGCGATCGCCTATCGTCCTACCACCTTCCCCTACGTCCCAGGATTCCTGTCTTTTCGAGAAATTCCGGCGGTTTTAGAAGCCCTAGAAAAAATTACGATTATTCCCAATCTAATTCTTTGCGACGGACAAGGATTAGCCCATCCCCGCCGCTTTGGAATTGCTTGTCATTTGGGAGTATTAATTGATATTCCCACCATCGGCGTTGCCAAATCCTTATTTATTGGCACTCATGGGGAACTAGGATCAACGAGAGGATCTTGGCAACCATTACAACATCAAAACGAAACCATTGGGGCAGTTTTGCGAACCCGGCAAGGAGTAAAACCAGTTTACATTTCCAGCGGTCATCGGATTAGTTTGCCCACCGCCATTGATTATGTTTTGCGGTGTACGCCTAAATATCGCTTGCCAGAAACAACTCGCTGGGCGGATAAATTAGCTTCAGCCAGAGGTAAAGTTTAAGTTTTGATGGCTTAAATCCCGATTGAGTTCCACCAACCTTTCGTAAGCCTTGTCAATCAACCGCTCTCCCCGTAAAAAACCTGTATTTGCGCCGGGACAGATATAGTTTAAAGTAGTAGGAGAGAACTTTTCCACCAGACGGCGAACACTCTGCACCTGTCGAGGCCAGTGGAAAGTCTTCCCAGTCCGCAAAGCCGAGAGTTTCCCCTCCGGATTTGGCAACAAATGTCGTCCAGAGAACAGCACCCCACCCGCCGAGGCATCATAGAGACAAGCAGAGCCGGGAGAATAACCGGGAGTCCAAAGAGCCAAAAAGCGATCGCCCAACGACTGGGAATGCTGAAACGATAGTACCGTAACCTCTGGCAGCAAATAAGCTTCCTGTTCCTGCACCATCACCTCACAGCCCAAAAACCTTTGGAATTCTGCCACTTTCGCCATTGCTGTCCGATGAGTCAAAAACAACCAACGCGCCCCACCCTGCTCCTGCAAAAATTGTTGGTTAACTTCATTCCAGGCCGGACAATCAATCAAAATATTCCCACCATTTTCTACAATGAAATAGGCCGTTGCCCCCAAAGTGTCCCGATTGGGGGAAAAAGCAAAAATAGAATTGAGGACAGCACGGGGGGATTTGGGGGCAACAGGGTTCATATTTGGCAAAGAATGGGTGAAAAAAGCTGTCTTGGCAAGCATTTCGATGAAGCGGGTAAATCAATAAATTCAGAACTGACATTATGGGACTTTGGTTACTCCTAATTCTTACCAGCCTGTTTTCTTATTTCCTAGTCCAGCGCAGCGTGGCGAGAATTACTCGCACCCCAGCCTGGATTTTGTGGTTGGCGCTGTCGATGCCAATTTTTATTGTCATCATTTCTGGCTTCACCAGCGGTACGCTAAAAGCGATCCTATCCTTCCTGGCGATCGCCGCCTTCTTTATTTCTCCCGTTTTATACTGGCGATTAATCCAGTTAGGGCGTACTGATACCCAGCCAGCAGAGAAAACAACCGCACCAGCTACTGCCGAGAAAGAGTCCAAACTCCGCCCCATCGATCAAACTGAAGAAACCAACCTCCGGAATTGCTTCCCCTGGTCAATTTATTATTTAGAAAATATCGAGTATCGCCCCCAAGCCGTTCTCTGCCGAGGCAAGCTCAGATCGAACCCAGAACTAGCTTACAAGACCATTTGGGAAAATATTAGCCAACAATTTGGCGATCGCTTCTTCCTAATCTTCCAAGAAGGACTCAACGGCAAACCCTTCTTTGCCCTAGTTCCCAACCCCCAAGCCGCCAAAACCGCCCCCCCAAACAGCGAACCCCTAATCAAACCCTTCTTTGCCCTAGCACTATTAGCCTTTACCTTCTGCACCACCACTTTTTTTGGCGGCAATGCCCTATTCGCCGAACAAATTGGCAAAGTCACCACCTTGGGACAACTATTCAACCCCGCCATTTTGAAACAAGGATTATTCTACTCCTTAGCAGTCATGGCAATTTTGGGAATTCACGAACTAGGCCATTACTTAGTGGCAGTATTTTACAAAATTCGCGCCACCCTGCCCTATTTCATCCCCATTCCCTTCTTTCCCGGTACTTTTGGGGCATTTATGCAAATGCGATCGCCCGTACCCCATCGTAAAGCTTTATTTGATATGGCGATCGCCGGCCCAGTGGCAGGTTTAATCCTCACCTTCCCCATCCTCTTATGGGGTTTAAGCCTTTCCACCGTCGTTCCCCTCACCGAAAACTCCCACTTCCTCAACTTTAAAGCCCTTGACCCCAGATTTTCCCTGCTCCTGGCACTTTTGAGCAAACTAGCCTTGGGTAGCAGCTTAACTGCCAAAACCGCTATCTACCTCCATCCCCTCGCCGTAGCCGGATATATGGGCTTATTATTCGCTGCCTTCAACCTGATGCCCGTGGGACAATTAGATGGAGGTCACATCGTCCACGCCATGTTTGGACAAAGAACCGCCGCCGCCATCGGACAAATTGCCCGCCTGTTAATGCTAGGCATTTCCCTCTTCCAACCAGATCTCCTCCTTTGGGCAATCCTGCTATTTTTCCTGCCCACCATCGACGAACCCGCCCTAAACGACGTTTCCGAATTGGACAACTGGCGAGATTTATCCGGTTTACTGGCCTTAACCCTATTAATTGCCATCGTTTTGCCAATTCCCGAAAGGCTTACCCAGCTTTTAAGCTTTTAATTGGCAAATAAATCAATTTGGGTATAGCCACCCCGCCAAATTCAAGTTATAATATAATTCTGCTAGCAGCTAGTCATAGCTTCTACGCACTTGGACACGTAGCTCAGTGGATAGAGCATTAGATTCCGGTTCTAAGGGTCGGGGGTTCAAATCCCTCCGTGTTCGTAAAAAGCGGTTGGGGCATCAACCGCTAAGTTAGGTAATGTCAGACGGGAATAGAGCCTGCAATTGCTGTTCGACCTTAGAATCCCCGTGCCTTTTCTCAGGGGAGTATGTCAAAATTTGAGAGAGCCGCAATTTTGAATCAGCATCAAGTATGAACAATCCTTCTTTACGCGAACAACCCCGTCACCAACGAGCCGCCGTGATTCCCCAGCGCCAAGAATCTTCCATTCTGGACTGGCTAGAACAAACCGGACGCTTACTGGCTAGGGAACCGCAAGACGATCAATATGCTAACGAAGAAGAAGAAATCACTGAACTGATGGGCGTGGAAGATCATACCTATGATGACATTGAGGACGATGACGAACTAGATTTGGATGAATAGTTGCCCGATTTAGGGTCTTCTTAGCCGAAAATAGGAGCAATTACACCGCAGGCTAATTATCCGCCTCCGGTTTTAGTGGTGTTGAGCGAGCGAGAAATCTGTGGACTCAAAATTAATTTCTGACCAGCGTCTAAATCCCACTGGATTAAATCTGTTACTCGCGCTAGCGGCTGTTTTGAGCCTAGCAGGGCTGATTTTTGATTGGCAGGTGGGAGAACTTCAGGTAGGCTTTTCGATTACTTTACCTCTGTGGCTTTGCACTTTACTGACGGCGGCGGTAGGCTACTGGGCAATACCGCTACTGCAAGCCATTAAAGCAGGCCAATTTATTCGCGAGGATGGTCCCCAAACTCACTTGCAGAAAGCCGGGACTCCCACAATGGGAGGAGTCTTTTTTGTGCCTGTGGGGGTGGCTGTAGCTTTGCTGTGGTCGGGATTTGCCCTCGGTACGTCCGGTTTCATTCCGGTACTGGCAGTCTCGTTGTTGACTTTGGGCTTTGGATTTATTGGTTGGCTGGATGACTGGCAAATCCTTCAGCGCAAGTCGAATACAGGCATCTCACCCCAGATGAAATTAGGCTTGCAAATTGGGGTGGCGGTGTTGTTTTGTTTATGGTTGCTGTGGAGTCAACCCGCTACCATCACGACAATTGCTTTACCTTTCGGTTGGGCGCTGCCTTTGGGACTATTGTTCTGGCCTTTGGCTGGGTTTGCAATGGTGGCGGAAAGCAATGCCACTAATTTGACTGATGGAGTAGATGGTTTAGCAGCGGGAACTGGTGCGATCGCCCTTTTAGGACTAGGAGCAATTATAGCCCCTGTTTCCCCCGGTTTAACCATTTTCTGCGCTTGTATGAGTGGTAGTTACTTGGGCTTTTTAGTTCACAACCGCAATCCGGCGCGGGTGTTCATGGGCGATACAGGTTCCCTTGCCCTCGGTGGCGCGCTAGTTGGGGTAGGGTTGCTGACTAATGCTCTGTGGATTCTGCTAATTATTAGCGGGATTTTCTTTGTGGAATCGGTATCTGTGATTGCTCAAGTTACCTACTACAAAGCGACTAAAGATGCGGATGGTAAAGGCAAGCGATTGTTTAAAATGGCTCCGTTCCACCATCATTTAGAATTGAGCGGTTGGACAGAAACCCAGATTGTCGGAGCATTTTATTTAATTAATGCTTTCTTGGTATTGCTGGCTTTTTTCCTGCAATCTAGCCTGTTTTAAGAAGTTCTTTCGTTCGTAGTTGGGCTTTAGCCCTCATAATTTAAATTAATTTCAGTAGGGTGAGTTACGCTAACGCTAACGCACCAAGAAATTAGGGCTAAAGCCCAACTACAAACATAGTTTCTTAAAAGTATATTTGGGGATTTATGAAGCCTTCTGATTTGGATAGCCAGGATAATTTTATTATAACAAGTCGGAAAAAACCAATTAGTTTCCAACGCAAATTATTCTGGGCTGGGGGAATTGCGATCGCTTTCTGGGGTTTATATCTCATTTTAGCATGGCGGGGATATTTTCCTCCTGTCAACTATCTCGCTGATGTGCTTTTTGCTAGTAGTCCTGACAGTCCTTGGCATTCTCAATTGCCTCAAATTAACGCCCTCAACTATAGCCGTCCGATTGCCGAAATAATTAATCTGCCAAAAATAGATAAAAATAAGGTTTCGATTTTAATTGAAAAATCTCAGTCCAGATTAACTGTTTATTATGACCGCCAACCAACCAAATCCTATCCGGTGGTTTTAGGGTTTAATCCCGTGGGGGATAAATTGAAAGAAGGTGATGGTAAAACGCCTGAAGGCATTTTACAAGTCAAAGATTTTTATCCTCATCATTCCTGGTCAAAGTTTCTTTGGCTAGATTATCCCAATAAGTCTTCTTGGATTAAGAATAGCAGAGCTAAGGTAGCTGGTAAGGTTGGCTGGTGGGAAACTATTGGGGGAGAAGTGGGGATACATGGTATTCCCGCTGGGCAAGATAGTTTAATTGATCAAAAATCGAATTGGACTTGGGGTTGTATCTCTTTGAAAAATCAAGATGTAGATGAAATATACCAGCTAGTTCAAAAAGGCACAATCGTAGAAATCATTCGATGAAAAATTTGGGAGATGGGGAGATGGGGAGATGGGGAGATGGGGAGTGGAGAATTAGCAATAACTTCTTTTATTACCTGTTCCCTGTTCCCTGTTCCCTATTACCTGTTCCCTATTACCTGTTCCCTATTACCTGTTCCCTATT